>CAZREC010000012.1:0-36607 GCA_964599025.1 uncultured Muribaculaceae bacterium
AATGGTATTGCAGAATGCGAGCATTTCAAGGCCTATCACTGCTATAATACTTGCTACAACAATAAGATTCTTGTATCCATATCTGTCTATTATGGGGCCAAACAGTACCGAACCAAGAAGTATTCCAAGAGGCAGAAGTCCGGCAAGCGTAGAGGCGAGAGCTGTGTCTAGTGAAAATCGTGCAATCAGAGATGGAAGCACGGCTCCCATTACAACAAATGCCAATCCGAAAAATGCCATACCTATGTAACCTGCCGCCAAAACCGGTCCGTTTGTCCTGCTTTTCATATTTGAATTAATTTATTTGATATCTGTAATGTTTTTCCCATTCATTATTGCTATTGCCCCTGCACCATACAGTCCTGCCATATTAGGGAGGCTGGTGACAGCGAATTTGCACTGTTTTATTGATATTGGCTGTGCCCACTTCTTAGCTTCCAGATATATGCGGTCGACATAATCGGCTGCCGGACCAAAAATGCCTCCACCAAATACAATCATCTCAGGATTAAAAAGACTGACAAAGTTGGCCGAGGCCATGCCCCACATTTCAATGGCAGAGTCAAGAACCTGCATAGCAATTGGGTCATTATTTTTTAATGCGCCAAAAACCTCATGAGCCGTAATATTTTCCAATTGAATTTTTGATAGTTCTCCTCCGTAGTCAGGATTAAGAGTTACAAGCTTTCTTGCCTGAGATGCGATTCCTGTTCCTGAGGCATACGTCTCAAAACAACCACATTGGTCATAATCAGAGGTATATGGTGGTTTCAGAGCCATCCATCCTGTTGCTCCGACAATATCTGAACAGCCGTGAAGAACCCTGCCATCGATCAGTATACCCGCTCCTATACCTGTACCAACAGCCATAAATATTGCATTGTTACATCCTTTTGCAACACCCTGGCTGACTTCTCCAAGTATATAACAGGTACGGTCACTCTCTACAATAACCTGCGATCTAGGAAAACGCATCTTGAGTTCTTCTCTCAAGGGGTAGTTCTCCCAGCCCGGAATGTTAGGAGCCCATACATTTCCTGTTTTTGAGTAAGCAATGCCGGGAATACAAATACCAATGCTCTTCTCGTCATCAGGTTTGATTGAGCCAAGTTCCAGCAGTTTCTCGCAGAGGGAGAAGATCAACTCTGCAACATCGTTACCCTCTCTTCCTTCGAGAAGAGAAGTCTCTTGTATAAGAATGTTATTGTTTTCCAGAAAGAGAGCTCCTGAGATTTTTGTGCCGCCAAGATCGAGTCCGATATATACCATAAATTCAGAATTTAATTATTTCAGATAAGTGTGGCTCCCTTTTCCTTAAGTATTTCAAGAGTGTCTTTATGACCCTGATAGTCTACATATGCCAGACCATCGGTAACAATACAAACTCTATATCCTGCTCTCAGCAGGTCCAGAGTACTCTCCATAACACAGAACTCTGTAGCTATTCCGCTAATAACGATTGTGCATTTGCCTGTTGCTGGAAATATACCCTTAAGAAATTCGCTTATGAACACACCGGAGGTATTGACTGCCTCAATACCAGAATATTGTTCTTCGGTTCTGCATTGACCCTTTGAGAAAATATTACCCGGACCTGGTCGTGAAGACTCCTTAACGATTTTTGAATAGAAGTCCTCATGAATCATTTGTCCATGTGTGCCTGAAACACAGTGTGGCGGCCATGTTCCGCCATTGGATACAAATGAACAGTGATCTGCCGGGTGATTATCGCATACATAAATAACCTTTTGCAAAGGATTGCGGTTTATGTATTGTATAGATTTTTCTACCGCAGGTATTGCGTTTTTGCATGCTAATGTGCCGTCAATAAAGTCATATAGCATGTCTACAACAAGATGAATTACATTATTTGAATTCAGATCCATCAAAATCTCTTATTTCTTTAACTAATGAGTCAATCAGATGTTCTTTAAGGTCATAAAGATCGTCAGAGATATCAACCTTGTAAAAGTGAGGGTTTATTATTCTTTTCTCTGTTTCATTTAGACATTGCAGGTTGCTAAGATAATAATTTCTTTTCTCCTGAATCGATTTTTCCTTATGTAAAATAACTCCCTCTTTCATTAACTGAATCTGAAGAGGTTTAAAATCATATGATTGCTCTTTGAAAGTTGTTACTTTTGTATCATCCCTTTCATCTCTGAGAGTTATTGTCTCATAATTCTCAATCTGTCTTGACAGTTTGTCTCCTCTGAGGCATGTAACATCGGCCTTGAAGCTTCCATTCTGGATAATCCGGTAAGAAATCTGGAACCCCGGGTTTATTGCTTTACTCTTGTCCTCCGATCTTTTTAAGACACCTTGTCCGTCAATCTGCACCAACTTATATACATTACCGAAACAAGGATTATGTTTACTTGTTGCAATTGCATCGCCAACGCCATAAGCATCTATTCTTGCATTCTGATGTTCAAGATCGGAGATAATATACTCATCCAGTGAATTAGTTGCAAAAATCTTACATTTTGTGAGACCTGCCTTATCGAGTTCCTCTCTGCACTTAGCCGACAGGTATGCAAGGTCGCCACTGTCCAGTCTTATCCCAAAGCCCTTTGTGTAGTTATCATCTACACCGTTGTTCAGAAATGCCTTTATTGCATTTTTAAGTCCGCATCTTAATGTATCGTATGTATCTACAAGCAGAATCAGAGATTCTCCGTAATGTGATTTGATATATGTGTCAAAAGCATGTAATTCTCCGGCAATTGTGCATCCGAAAGCAGTTACAAAACTATGTGCCATTGTACCTGTCGAAGGAACACCAAATATTTCGGATGTGAAAATATTCGAGGAGCCAACGCAACCTCCTATATATGCTGCTTTTGCTCCGTATATAGCTGCCCATGGTCCGTGCGCCCTTCGCGAACCGAACTCGCTGACAGGTTTAGTTGTAGATCTTGTAACCCGGGATGCCTTTGTTGCAATGGCCATCTGATGATTCATGATACATAGCAGAGGTGTTTCAATTACCTGCGCTTCTATAAGCGGACCCTCTACTATTATAACAGGCTGACCTGGAAATGCTATTTCTCCCTCCTGCATGCAATAAACATTGCCGGTAAACTTCATGCCGGCCAGATACTCTCTGTACTTATGGTTCTCTTCGCCAGGGATGAATCTTTCAAAAAAAGAGACATCTTCACTTCCTAATCCGGAAATCATCTCCAGTGCCTCACGTATTCCACTTACAACCGCCCAGTTGTTTTTGTCCGGTGCACTTCTGTAAAACATATTGAACACTGCTATTTTTCTCTGCAGACCCAGATCGAAGAAGGTCTTACCCATCGTGTACTGGTACTTGTCTGAGCAGTAGGAAATATTTAATTTGTCCATTTTATCTTGCTTCTTACAAGACAAATGTACAAATTAATTAAGAGGGGATCGTAAAAAAGAAGACAGATCCTTTTCCCTCTTCACTCTCAACACTAATTGTTCCCCCAAGTCTCTCTGCGAAATCACGGCTGATGTACAGACCCATCCCAGTAGAAGGCTCTCCGTCAGTGCCTGACCTTCCATGTGACTCATTTATGCAGAACAAATTTTCTGATAATTTTTTGTCCATGCCTATTCCACTATCTTTAACCGAGATCTCTACACGATCTATATTTGTCATTCTTGCCGCTATCTCTATTGTCCCTCCATGTGGGGTAAATTTAATTGCGTTTGACACAAGGTTCCTAATAATCGTAACAACCATATTCAGGTCAGAAAAGAGCCTGATATTTTCGGGAATATTATAATATATCTCTATGTTCTTGGAACCGGCAACTATGGTCAGAGAAGACAAGCATGTTCTGATTTCCTTCTCTAACACAAAGTTTGTATAAACGCTGTTTTTCTTCATCAGATGCAATATAGAATTAAATATTAAATGCAATATATACCGCTGCACCTGCAAGATATCCGGCCAGTGCCATTAGTGATATATGCTTAAGATACCAGTAAAAACTTATTTTTTCCAAACCCATAACAACAACACCTGCTGCTGATCCGATTATAAGAATACTACCTCCCACTCCTGAACAATATGCCAGAAACTGCCAGAAATCGCCATCTTGCACAAAATGTTGCATAAACTGAGCATCTGCCATAGTTGAAAGAGACAAAGGATCTACCAGTGGATACATACCCATGGCCACTGCCACAAGGGGCACATTGTCAACTATTGCCGACAAAACACCTATTACAACATTTATGATATATACATTGTGCACTTTTTCGTTAAGAAAGCCTCCGACAATGTTTAATACACCAGTTGCCTGCAATGCCATAACTGATAATAATATGCCAAGGAAGAACAAAATTGTTGATGTGTCTATTCTTCGTAATACTCTTGTAACACGATGTTTGAAATCTTCAGCTATATTAATCCGGCTATATAGTATTTCAGTGTAAATCCAGATTATACCTAATACAAACAATACCCCTATGAAGGGTGGAAGTCCGGTCATGTATTTGAAAACCGGGACAAAAACAAGACCTGTGACACCCAGCATGAAGAGGATTGTTTTTTCTCTCTTAGCAACAACAACTTGTTTTTTATGATACTGGTCTTGTTTTGCAACTTGTTTGACATCGCCATTTAAAATCCTGGCCGCAAAAAAAAGTGGAACAACTGTTGAAACAATGCTGGGTAAAATAAGTGATGAGACAAGAGGAAGGGTTGTGATTTTTCCCTTGATCCATAACATTATGGTTGTAACATCACCGATAGGGGACCATGCTCCCCCGCTGTTTGCAGAAATTATTATCATGCTGGCAAAAATCCAGCGTTCCTTGTAATTAGGGATCAACTTCCTTACCAGCATAACCATTACAATGGATGTTGTAAGGTTGTCCAGTACTGAAGACATAAAAAAGGAGATTAATGTAATTATGCAGAGAAGTTTTTTTTTGTTTTTGCTTGTTATTCTTTCTGTGATAAGTGAAAATCCGTCATGAACGTCAATAAGTTCGACAATTGTCATGGCACCTATCAGAAAGAACAGGGTCGATGATATCTCTCCCAGATTTTCAATAATCTGATATTCAGAAATGAATTTCTTGCACTGTTCTGCTAAAGGAATAGAGCTAAGCCCGGGATTGTTATGTAAAAACTCCCGGAACGCTTCGGCATTTACAATAGACGCAGAAATAGGGGTGAAAACAATATAAATAACCCACAAAATCCCTGCCGTCAATAGTGCTATTGCCGCTTTATCTATCTGAATCTTGTGTTCCATAGCTATTGCAAAATAGCCAATAATGAACACTATAACCATTATTTCCAAATAAAAATCTTTTAAAGACTGTGAGAAAATCAGAATCTATAACCGATCCCAAAGTTTACTCCTGAGTTTATTAGTTTATAGTTTTTCCAAGGCAGTA
This sequence comes from uncultured Muribaculaceae bacterium, assembly GCA_964599025.1. Taxonomy (GTDB): domain Bacteria; phylum Bacteroidota; class Bacteroidia; order Bacteroidales; family UBA932; genus Bact-08. The sequence continues at coordinate 5,389 of CAZREC010000012.1, forward strand.
TGCCTACAATCCGCATAAAAGGGCCAAATGATAAAACCATTCCGTTGTTAAAAGAATATTCGCCACCAAAATCAATACCAGCTCCAATTCCATTAAGGTCCCTCTCTCCTCCGTTCAGGTTAAAGACAGGTCCTCCACAGACATAGAGAAATTTTAGAAAATGATATTTAGCAAACAGAGGAATTGAAAACACATTTAAATTAAGGGATCTGGTTAGTACAGGTGTTCCGGTATAAGGCGGAGTTACTTCAAATTTATTCCCGACAAGTGTCACCCCTGTTACAATATCAATATTATTATGGATTTCCATAGTGACCCGTGCCCCAAGTCCATAAAATCCTTTGCCATAATATCCGGGACCTCCTTCGAAGTTCATTGAACTATTAAGGCTGTTATCGCCAAAGGAGTAAACAATGCCTACGGTGGTCTTGCCCTTAAATAATTTATTGATGGTCTGTTGCGTGTTTTGGGCAAAAACCTGCGATGCATAAGAGATGCATACAATCGATAATATAAAAGTCCTGATAAGTTTCATAATATTTTTCAAATCCTATCAAAGGTATTAAAATTTAACATTCAATTGAACATGTAACCTGCTTTTCTCATATCGGCAGGATTCCTGAACGGTCGCGAAGGATTCAGATAGCGTTCAAGGAACTTGTATATTGAATAACGAATATCGGTAGCCTCTTTGCTGTCGATTCTGTCAAATCCGTGACCTCCCGACGCAGCTTCAAATACCTTATATTCAAATTTCTTTTTGTGAGTCTTCAAAGAGTCTATCATAAGGAGAACCTCCTCTACATAAACGTCATTATCAATTGTATTTGTGTGGATCAGAAGTGGTTTTTCCAGATCTTTCGCGTAGCTGGAGGGAGACCTCTTCTTATACTCCAGTGGATTTTCTGCAATTGATTCTCCAATATGGTAAGAGGCTGTAAAATAATCACTGTAATCTTTTTTGTGAGAAGCCAGCCTGTTTGCAAGGTCGCTTACCGGCACACCGGCAAAGGCACACTTGTACTTGTCGGGATGTCTTAGAATATGCATTAATGAAATCATTCCGCCATGGCTCCAGCCAACTATTCCAACATTCTCACCATCTACAAAAGAGTAATTTTCAATCATATAATCTCGGCTTACCATTACATCTTCATTTTCCAGACCGCCATAATCTATGTTCTCCCAGGTATCCTTTCCATAACCGGTGCTTCCCCTGTATTCGGCAGAAACCACAATATAACCCTGCGATAAAAGCTCTCTTACTATATGCGCATAATAGGTAGAGAAATCTGCATGTATACCACTGTGAGGAAGAACAATAAGAGGGTATTTCTTTGATGGATTGACAAACTTCGGAATAAACACATAGGTGTAGAACTGAAGTGGGTTGCCAGCAAACTTGTCATCTTTGCTTTTCGGTTTCCACCTTGGAGGGCCCGCAAGCCTTACCTTGTCTATATAGGCAAGGTCGCCCAGCTTCTGAACCCAGATAACATCGTCAATCTTCTTTATGATGAGGTCATAGGTGTGCTCGTTGTTTTCCAACTGCTTCTTAAGGCTGAGGATCTCTTTGAGTAGGACGGAATCTGAAACGGAAGTATTTGATGTCTGTGCATGCGATATTGTATATGAGAGAAATAGTACCGCTATACTCAGAATTGCTTTAGAAAAAGAGGGTTGATTTTTCATAATAAGTGTTTTGCAAAATTAATTAAACAACCATATTGACAAATTAATGTAAGTAAAACGGTGGAGTTTTTTTCCACTAAATCCAATAATCCAAGGACGATTATAACAGTCATCCTACAAATATTGCTCAATGAATTCATCTATTATTAGGTCTGTTCTTTTTGACATTATATCTTTATTAATTTACTCGTTAGATAGATTTTATCACTTCCATAAAAGATAACGCCACATATTTTTCATCGGGTATTTCTATAAATGCCAATTGAGAAAGTTCTGAACGATAGGTATCTTTTATTTTGTTCCATAGAGCTGGAAAGTCGGTTATAAGTGGAGACTGCTCCACTAATTTCCCTTGCCAACCCAAGGGAGTGTCGAATATTTGTTGATCGTGGACATATAGTTCAATAAAGTCTTTTTTAAAGGTGTCGGAATGCAGATAAGCCCTGCATTGCTCGTCTTTGGCCAGAAAAAATAAGTCATAAAAATGACGAATTTTTGAGGATATAGCTTTCTCGATGTTTTCGTCGAAGGAAAACCGAACCAAGGATACCAGTTTCTCTAGCATTGTCTGGGATTTGTCGAGAACATTTATTGAAAAAGGTTCTAACGCATATTCCTCTATAGCTTCTTTTCTGTCTTTTGAATTTAGAAATTCGGAGATAAACGATGTGATTGTCTGTTTTGCATAGGGATAGGGATTTGCAAAAGAGTTGATTTCAATAATAATTCTTTTTTGAGTTCCACTATTTAACCGCTTAGAAGTAACTACTGGATATTGAAATACAGACTTGCGAAACATGGAACCTTTGCTTGTTATAACAGGATTATAAATTTCAGTCAAATCTTTAGTTATTTCTTTTTCCACCGAACGTATTTTGGTTTTTAGAGCATTACCGGTCAGATTTTCGTTTATCATGGCAATGTCAATATCTTCAGAAAACCGGTTAATCAAATGGTAACCTTTGGACAGAGATGTTCCTCCTTTAAATACGATACTACCTGTGAATGAGGAAAAAGCAAGCTTCTTTAGAACAGACGTAATCCAATAGTCTTTCTCCACAAAATCGTGAGAGATCCCAAAATGAACGGCTGTAAGCTGAATCAACTCGACAAAATCCTTTGTATTATTGTTATGCAGTATCATCTAATATACCATTTTCGTTGAGTTGGTAGTATGTCTGCAGAGATTCCAAGTTTATAGGTTGTCATGGGATTCAATGCGTTGAAAAGGAGTGTTGTGTCTTCTTTCGAACTGATTGTTTCAAGTATGGCCCCCAGAAACGCAATGGTAGCCGGGTTGTATTTAAGTGCCAGTTTTTTTATAGTTGTAGTTTGTTCCGTAGTAATGGCTTTGAATAATGTCAACAACCTTTTACAGGCATTATCGGGCATTGTATCAGGGATCTCTTTGAAGAACCGCAAGCAATCCAAGAGTTGCAAAAGAGGAATATTCTCCTTTGTTATTGTATTTTCCTGTTTTACAAAGCTGATTCGGTATATGCCTCTTTTAATTGCTTTTTTCTCTTTTTTGGTTGCGATTCGGAGCGAAGCTGGGACCTGTGTTGTCAGCCCCAAATTATTGAATACTGAATAGCCTGTTAAGTAGCCGATTGTTTTACCATTTTTATCAATCAGGTCTTTAACTATCTGATAAGTGTCTGGCTGTAACTCACCAAATTTACTAATCAGAGGTTTGTAAAAACGACCTTTTGAAAGACGGCGGATTTTTCCCTGAGCTACTAGCAAATTTAAAGTTTTATTGGCAGCTTTTAGCCTGTTCACCTCTATAAAAAAATCAGATGAGGTGAATACAAACCCTATTGGGAATCGGTCTATAGTATCTTTTATAATATCAACCATTTGAAAGAATATATTCATAGCGAATATAAATATAATAAGCGAGTTTTTACCCGTAAAAACTCGCTTATTTCAAAAATATTATATAGAAGAACTCTAAGTGATTATTAGACAGATGTTTAAATATATGCAGGAGTTGGGATACCTCGCGCCCGAGGAGGGAGGGGCCACGTTTGCGAAGCAAATGGGGAGGCGTATCTCCAATTCTGTATACATTATTTGAACTAACTTTGTTATTGATTTTCCTCATAATAATACGAATAGTCAATTCCCTTCATAAACATTTCTCGGCTGTTGATTTCATCGGTAAGAGCATTTTTCAGCAAGTTCTTCAACACCGTGCTGTCTGTCGAGCTTTTTACCATTGCGCTCAGATAATCATTTTTATTAATCTTACTCCAATCAACACACCGTTTTAGTCGCTTCTTGAAAATTAAATCCAGCCAAATGCGTGTGCTTCGCCCGTTGCCTTCCATAAATGGGTGGGCAATGTTCATTTCTATATATTTATCGGCAATTTCCTCGAAAGTGTTTTCAGGCATTTCTTCAATTTGCTTTAATGTACTGTCCATAAACCGTGCTACTGCGAATTGAAAACCACCTTTTGATATGTTTTTTTGCCTTATTTTTCCCGCGAAGTCATATAAACCACCGAAAATAAAGGCATGAATTTGCTGCAAACTTTTCGTTGTTCCGATTTCTGCTTCGCTAATGAGATTGCTTTCGAAAAGTGAATAAGCTTTTTTCTTGCTCTGCCCGTCAATACTGTTGTCGCTGTATGTAAACCAATCCAAAAATTTGACGGCTTTATTATTGGGAAAATGCTTGGCAAGAGAAATTATTCCTTCACTATCAAGAGTATCAGCCAAACGTTTTTTGCCATCAGATGCCACGAATTTGAAACCGTGAGTAGTACTCACAAGTTCGTTTTGTCCTTTGATAAGTTTACGCTTTAACCAACGCCAATAGTTGTTTGCTTTTGTATAATCGTCCTGTCCATAGAGTACTGCAACAACATCGACAACATTAAACCACCATTTGTTATTCTCTTCATCCCAAATGGCACGAACTTCACGGTCGTCGAAGAAACGGATTGAAATTTTACTCATACCAGTTAAGAATGTTGATCTGAAATAGTTATTCAGTTTATTATTAACAAATATAAGAACAATACCGGCAATAGTAAAGGGTTTTGCCAATAGTTATAAGATAATGTATGCAGGATTGGAGATACCTCGTGCCCGAGGAGGGAGGGGCCACGTTTGCGTAGCAAATGGGGAGGCGTATCTCCGATCATGCATACATTATTTGAACTAACTAAAAATAAAAAAGAGCAACCTTCCGGTCACCCTCTTTATGAATTATTATTTTTAGAATCAAAGAGTTACTTCACCTCTTCGAAATCAACATCGGTAACCTCTTTATCCGAACCACCGGTGCTTGATCCGCCGGCAGAACCGGTGCCTTGATCCGAACCTTGAGCAGGACCACCCTGAGCTGCTTTGGCCATGTCCTCAGAAGCAGCGTGCCATGCTGCATTCATTCCCTCCATTGCTTTGTCAATAGCTGATACATCGCCCGATTTGTGAGCCTCTTTTAGAGCAGCCAGTGCGCTTTCGATTGCTCCCTTCTTGTCGGAAGGAATCTTGTCGCCATACTCCTTAAGGTTTTTCTCGCTCTGGAACACCATTGCATCGGCAGCATTTATCTTGTCAACTTTCTCTCTCTCTGCCTTATCAGTGGCTTCGTTAGCCTTAGCCTCGTCCTTCATTCTCTTTATCTCTGCCTCACTTAGTCCGCTGGATGCTTCAATTCTGATTTTCTGCTCTTTGCCGGTTCCCTTGTCCTTAGCTGAAACATGAAGAATACCGTTTGCATCTATGTCAAATGTAACTTCAATCTGAGGAACACCTCTTGGAGCAGGAACAATGCCGTCCAGATGGAACCTTCCTATTGTTTTATTGTCCTTTGCCATTGGTCTCTCTCCCTGAAGGACGTGAATCTCAACAGATGGCTGATTGTCGCTTGCTGTGCTGAATACCTCCGATTTACGTGTAGGAATTGTTGTGTTTGACTCAATAAGTTTTGTCATTACAGAACCGTATGTTTCGATACCAAGTGAAAGTGGAGTTACGTCAAGAAGAAGTACATCCTTTACATCACCGGCTAGAACACCGCCCTGAATGGCAGCTCCCACAGCAACAACCTCGTCCGGATTTACACCCTTGCTTGGAGCTTTTCCGAAGAATTTCTCTACTATCTGCTGAATGGCAGGTATACGAGTTGAACCTCCTACGAGAAGAATTTCGTCAATATCACTTGCCTTATAGTTTGCATCGCTGAGAGCTTTACGACAAGGTTCAACGGTCCTCTGAATCAAGGAGTCACACAGTTGTTCAAATTTTGCACGTGTAAGAGTTTTAACAAGGTGGTTTGGAACACCGTCAACAGGCATGATGTAAGGAAGATTAATCTCTGTTGATGTCTGACTAGAAAGCTCAATTTTTGCTTTTTCTGCAGCTTCCTTAAGTCTCTGCAATGCCATCGGGTCCTTTCTTAAATCAAGTCCGCTGTTTTCACTCATGAACTCCTCTGCAAGCCAGTCAATAACCTTCTGGTCAAAGTCGTCACCGCCGAGATGTGTGTCACCATTTGTAGATTTAACTTCAAAAACACCCTCTCCAAGTTCCATGATTGATATATCAAATGTACCGCCTCCGAGGTCAAAAACGGCAACTTTCATCTCTCTGTGCTGTTTGTCAAGGCCGTAGGCCAACGCTGCAGCTGTAGGCTCGTTTATAATTCTCTTAACCTTGAGACCGGCAATTTCTCCAGCCTCTTTGGTAGCCTGTCTCTGTGAATCGCTAAAGTAAGCAGGAACGGTGATAACTGCCTCTGTAACCTCTTGTCCAAGATAGTCCTCAGCTGTCTTCTTCATTTTCTGAAGAATCATTGCCGATATCTCCTGCGGGGTATACTGACGGCCGTCAATATTCACCCTTGATGTATTGTTGTCTCCCTTTTCTACTTTGTAAGGAACACGATGAACCTCCATTTGAACGCGGTCAAATGACTCTCCCATGAATCTCTTGATAGAGAAGATGGTTCTTGTTGGATTTGTAATTGCCTGCCTCTTTGCAGGATCTCCGATTTTTCTCTCTCCGTTGTCTGCAAATGCAACTACGGAAGGGGTTGTCCTTTTACCTTCGCTGTTGATAATGACAGTAGGTTCGTTTCCCTCCATCACTGCTACGCACGAGTTTGTGGTTCCAAGGTCAATTCCGATAATTTTTCCCATAATATAGATAGAATTTTAATTGTTTTTCTTTGCTATGCCCATGATTGCATCTAACATTGTGCCAAATGGAAAAACTGACAAGGTGGCAGAGTCACCGTCTTGATTATTTACTTAGCTTTGTCCTTCGAAAAAAACATGATTATTTAATTAAAAGGATATGTCTGTAGAGGGAAAAAAGCGCATCATCACTACGCAAAGACTGCTTGAGATGAAGCAAAGGGGCGAGAAAATCGCAATGTTGACCGCATATGATTATACATCAGCCAAGATTATTGACGAAGCCGGAATCGATATAATACTGGTAGGTGACTCTGCCGCAAATGTAATGGCAGGGCACGAAACCACGCTTCCAATTACTTTGGACCAGATGATTTATCATGCACAGAGTGTTGTCAAGGCAGTAAAGAATCCGATGGTTGTTGTTGATATGCCGTTCGGTACCTATCAGGGTAACTCCAAACAGGCAGTTTTCAGCGCTATACGTATTATGAAGGAGTCCGAGGCAGACGCTGTAAAGGTGGAGGGAGGTTCTGAAATTCTGGAGTCTGTTAGCAGGATACTTTCAACCGGAATTCCGGTGATGGGACACCTTGGTCTTACACCCCAATCAATTCATAAGTTTGGTACATACAGTGTTAGAGCAAAAGAGGAGGCTGAAGCCACTAAGTTGATAGAAGATGCACTGGCATTGGAAGAGGCAGGTTGTTTTGCAATTGTTCTGGAAAAAATTCCGGCAACATTGGGAACAAAGGTATCAGAAGCATTGAAAATTCCGGTGATAGGGATTGGTGCCGGTAACGGAGTAGATGGTCAGGTTCTGGTTATGCATGACATGCTTGGGCTTACACAGGAGTTCTCTCCCAGGTTCCTCAGGCGTTACCACAACCTTCACGATGAGATGCTGAAGGCTGTCAGGAACTATATAAGTGATATCAGGAGCAAGGAGTTTCCTAATGATCAGGAGCAATACTAATATGAATATTCTCTATGAGGACAATCATCTGATTGTCGTAAACAAAAGGTCCGGAGAGATTGTCCAGGGCGACAAAACTGGAGACAAGCCTCTGAGTGAAATCATTTCAAGATTTATTGCCGACCGCGACAATAAGCCGGGGGCGGCATTCATAGGTGTACCTCACCGTCTTGACAGACCTGTTACCGGTATTGCTGTTTTTGCCAAGACCTCCAAATCGCTGGAGAGACTTAACGAGATGTTCAGAAACAGTGAGATAGAGAAAAAATACTGGGCGATTGTCGCAAATAAACCTGAAAATACTTCGGGCGAACTAAAACATTATCTTGTAAGGAATGAAAAGCAAAACAAGTCGTATGCCAGCCTTATGCCCAAAAACGATGCAAAGGAGGCGAGGTTGCGATACAAGGTTCTTGCAAGCAGCGACCGATACCATCTTATTGAGGTAGAGCTCCTCACCGGAAGGCACCATCAGATAAGGTGTCAGCTTGCAGAGATTGGCTGTCCTATAAAGGGAGACCTTAAATACGGGGCACCCAGGTCTAATCCTGACGGAAGCATCTCATTGCATGCAAGAAGCATAAAGTTTATACATCCTGTAAAGAAGAGTGATGTTATAATACTGGCTCCTCCACCGGAAGATTCTCTGTGGAACGCCTTTATGAAGATTGTCAAAGTTCAGTGATACCGGCTTTGTATACAGCCATTGCCCGTAATCTTGCAATTGTGTGATCTACAATGGGTTTTGGATATAACAACGGATTGTCGAATTCCGGAACCCATTTTCTGATATAGATATGATCAGGGTCAAACTTCTTTGTCTGTAATTCAGGATTGAATACTCTGAAATATGGAGCCGCATCACATCCGCAGCCCGCTGCCCACTGCCAGTTTCCATTGTTTGCAGAGAGGTCGTAGTCAAGCAGTTTTGCAGCAAAGTAACTCTCACCTATTTGCCAGTTTATAAGAAGATGTTTGGCAAGAAAACTCGCTGTAATCATTCTTACCCTGTTGTGCATGAATCCGGTCAGATTAAGCTCCCGCATACCGGCATCAACTATAGGGTACCCTGTCTCTCCCTTGCACCATTTTTCCAGCTCCTTTTCATCATTTCTCCATGAAATGTTACTGTACTTCCTCTTAAAAGGGCCATCTGCTGCATATGGAAAGTGGTATATAACTGACTTGAAAAACTCGCGCCATATCAACTCCCCGAGCCATACCTTGTTAAACTCGATAGCGGAGCTTACCAGTGTACGCATACTTATGGTACCGAATCTTATATGAGCACTTAGCCGTGTGGTCCCGGTATCGTCAGAAGGATCGTTTCTGGTATTGTGATAGTTTGAAATTATTGAATTTATAAGGATTGGTTTTTTGAAAACATCTCCTGTGGGGATAAAACCGATTTCGCCAAGAGCAGGCAAATTTTTGAATAATTTAAGGGAAACATTGTCAATATAGTCTACATCTGAAAATAATTGCAATTCAGATGGCTTTAAGAAATTGCCTGAATGCTTTTCTGATGGCCAATGTTTCAGATGGGTATCAGGTTCGCTATTTAGTTTATTGAGCCATTGCCGGGAGTATGGAGTGTATACAGTATAGGGCTGACCATCAGGTTTAAGAACATCGTCTTTTGAGAAAATAACCTGATCTTTAAAACATTGAAATGTTACTCCTCTGTTTTTGAGCAACATGGCAATTTTTCTGTCTCTCTCTACAGCATATGGTTCATAATCTTCGTTGCAGAAAACGGAACAGATATTAAATTCGGATGAGAGTAACCCGAATGCCGATTCAGGTGTACCATACATATAAAGAATTCTACATTCATGAAATTCTAGCCGGGAGAGCGACTGATGTATGAAATCCACTCTTCTGTCGCACCTGTCGGGGAGTTGACTGAGTATTTCCGTGTCGAATATGAACAGAGGCAAAACCTTTAAACCGGATTTCAGAGCCTCATACAACCCTCGGTTATCTTCTAGCCTGAGATCGTTTCTAAACCAGAATATGTTGATTTTTTCCTTAAACATTATTATGCTTTTAGATATGACAAATCCTTTCCGTCAGCCTCTCCTTCTCGTATCTGAGTCGAGGAGACATCTATTTCAGGAGCATCAATAAGCCGGGTTCCATACCTCTTGCACAACCCTTCGCCATCGAAACCTCTCCGTGGATATACCCACACCTGATACTCCTTAAGAAGATTCTCCCAATCTCTCCATTGTTCGATTATTGCAAGATTGTCTGCGCCGATAATCAGAATGAACTCATTATGGGGTTCCAGAGAACTTATTGTTCTTAATGTGGAGATAGTGTAAAGCGGTTTAGGCAATGAAAATTCGATGTCCGATACAACTACCTTATTCCCAAGATGCAATGCTGAACACCTTACATGTTCAAGCCTGTCAGTACTGTTATCTGCCTGTGTTTTGTCCTTCAGAGGATTCTGAGGACTGACTACCAGTCTTAGCTGATCTATCTCACCACTGTCCAGAAGATATTTACATATGGCTATATGGCCAATATGGAGGGGATTGAAAGATCCGAAAAAGAGAGCAACTCGCATTTACGTGATTTTAGGCTATGGTTTTTCTGAGTAAAAATTTTCAACAAGTTTTTCTGCCTCTTTAAGGCAATTGTCAAGATTTTCATTTACTAAAACTCTGTCAAAATATTTTGAATAGGTTAATTCCTCATTTGCTTTAGCAACCCTTTTTTCGATTGTTTCGGGAGAATCTGTACCCCTTGCCACCAATCTTTCCCTTAGAACATCAGTAGACGGAGGCTGTACAAATACAGCGAGTGCACTTTGCCCGTATAATTTTTTCATGTTTACCCCGCCTTTTACATCAATGTCAAAGACTACAATTTTACCTTCGGCCCAAATCCGTTCAACTTCACTCCTAAGGGTACCATAGAAAAAGCCTGAATAAACCTCTTCGTATTCAATAAAATCTCCAGCATCAATCCTTTTAATGAATTCTGCTTTATCCAGAAAAACATAGTCACGTCCATTTACCTCTTCTCCTCTTGGCAAACGGGATGTTGCAGATACAGAAAATTCCAGAAAAGGATATTTATTAAGCAGATGGCGCACTACCGTTGTTTTTCCTGCCCCGGAAGGAGCGGAAAATATCAGAACCTTGTTATTCATATTGATCTCGTTCACTTTTAACTTTAGACAAATCATTTAAAAAACGGGCAATTTTCTCTGTGCAACACTTTAAAAACCGCTCACCATTTTCAGGGGTTGCACATTTGGGGTTTCCCACGCCGGTATCTTCTGTTATATATATCCACCTTCTCGGTGTCCAAGCCCACTTTTCGTTGAACCCGTCAATAGTAAATTTCCGCTCTTTGCCATTACCTGCCTCCTCAAGAGGGAGTACCAGATCAGGTGCAACATACTGCATACATGAAGTCTCCAGCTCCCCTGCATGATCTCCGGCTTCTGTGAAAAATCCGTCAGGTTTACATGCGGTCCACCAATTTATTGAACTCATGAGGATATGCGGATATTCAAGAGAGAGCTCCCTTATTATCGGAACAAAAGCGTTTCCACCATGAGCATTCAGTATAACTAGTTTTTTAATGCAATGCTTGTCAAGGACCTCAAGAATGTCCCTTACAATTGCCATTTGAGTGGATGGCCTCATGTTCATGCAAAGTTTAACTTCCATCTGTCCGGTATTGACACCATATGCAATTGACGGCAGTACAATACAGCCAGCACCCTCTCTGTTTGCAATCTCAGCAGCATCAGCGGCAACTTTCTCTGCTAAAATGGTATCAGTTCCGTAGGGGAGATGATAGTTGTGGGCCTCGGTGGCTCCCCATGGTAAAATTGCTATGTTGAATGACTCATCTTTAACTGATTTCCAGTTAGATTCCTGTAATACATGAGGTTTCATAATTTTCAATTTATAAGCAAAGTTAGATTTTTATGTTAACTTTGCCGCGAAAAGGTTTAATAATAAATTTTAAATATTATGATTTCATACAAAGAACTTGGTTTAGTAAACACAAAAGAACTATTTGCCAAAGCAGTAAAGGGTGGGTATGCAATTCCCGCTTTTAACTTTAACAATATGGAACAGATGCAGGCGATAATATCGGCCTGTGTAGAGACAAAATCGCCTGTCATTCTTCAGGTATCAAGCGGTGCCAGAAAATATGCTAATCAGACACTACTACGTTATATGGCTCAGGGAGCAGTTGAATATGCCAAAGAACTAGGTGCAAACATTCCAATAGTACTTCACCTTGATCACGGTGATTCCTTTGAACTTTGCAAATCTTGCATAGATATGGGTTTCTCGTCTGTAATGATAGACGGTTCTCACCTTCCTTTCGAAAAGAACATAGAACTTACAAAACAGGTCGTAGAGTATGCTCATGCTCATGATGTTTCTGTTGAGGGAGAACTTGGTGTCCTGGCTGGTGTTGAGGATGAGGTTTCAGCAGAACACCATACATATACACAACCTGAAGAGGTAGAGGAGTTTGTGAAAAAGACAGGTGTGGACTCTCTTGCAATCTCAATTGGAACTTCTCATGGAGCTTTCAAATTCAAACCGGGACAAAATCCGGAGATCCGTCTTGACATTCTGAAGGAGATTGAGGTGAGAATACCCGGTTTCCCGATAGTACTGCATGGTTCCTCAAGTGTACCACAGGATATCGTAGCAGAGATAAACAAATATGGTGGCAAGCTTAAGGACTCAATTGGAATTCCTGAGGATCAGCTTAGACAGGCAGCAGCAAGTGCTGTATGCAAGATTAATATTGACTCTGATGGTCGTCTGGCAATGACTGCTGCAATCAGAAAGGTTTTTGCAGAAAAACCCGAGGAGTTTGACCCTCGCAAGTATCTTGGCCCTGCCCGCGATGCATTAAAGGCTCTCTACAAACATAAAATTATCAGTGTTTTAGGAAGTAACGACAAAATGTAGACAACACTGCATTTTACATGGTGAAAGAAGACGGTTAACACTAATCGTCTTCTTTTTTTGTTGAAATATTTGTTAGTTAGTCTAAACTAACTATATTTGCGGCATGAATAATCTGATAAACATCATTGCCAGACTCTCCGATATTATGGGCCGTATGGAGGACCGGGCCCGGGAGCAATATAACACAACAGGCTTGTCGCTGACTCAGATGCATTACCTGGAGACAATCGGTCACCTGAACAATCCCAGTCTTACAGAATTATCTGCAGCTCTGAATCTTTCCAAACCAACTGTGACAGTAGCGATTGATAAATTAATAGAAAAAGGGTGCGTTTATAAAGTTCGCTCCGACCATGACAGAAGGAGCACCCATCTTCATCTTACAGAAAACGGCCGGTTGCTGAATCAAATGCATGATTTTGCTCATCAGTCAATTGCTGAACTTTTTACTAAAAACCTGTCTCAAAAGGAGACAGAACAACTTATAGAAATTATTGACAAAGCAATCAGATAAATATTATATGGAAAACAAGGCATCTCAAAAAAGCTACAAGGGTCTCTCAAAGGAAGAGGTAAACATACGTCGTGCCAAATATGGTTATAATGAATTACCCTCATCAAAAAAACGTGGGGCATGGAAAATTGCAACAGGAATATTGAAAGAACCTATGTTCCTTCTTTTGGTTGCATGCGGTTCGCTATATCTTTTTCTGGGTGATATTCAGGAAGGTATTATGCTAATGAGCTTCGTTCTTGTAATTATGGGCATTGAATATTTTCAGGAGAGAAAAACCGAGAAGGCCTTGGATGCTTTGAAGGATCTTGCAAGTCCAAGGGCATTGGTAATAAGAGATGGTGAAACATTCCGAATAGCAGGCAGAGAGGTTGTGATGGGTGACATTGTGGTTTTACAGGAAGGGGACAGGGTACCGGCCGACGGGAAAGTTCTTCATTGTGTGAACTTAATGGCTGACGAATCTCTTCTGACCGGAGAATCTGTCTCAGTAAGAAAGAGAGAGTGGGAGGAGAGTGACAGTGATTTCATTCCGGGAGGTGACGATATTCCATGTGTATATTCTGGATCTATGATAGTTCAGGGTAATGGAATCTTTGAGGTGTCCGGTATAGGTATGAATACAGAAATCGGAAAAATAGGAAAAGCGCTGGAAGGTGTTAAGGAGGAACCTACCAAGCTAAACAGAGAAATGGGCGTTCTTGTAAAAAGACTTGCAATTATCGGGGTTATCCTATGTATAGCTGTTATTGGTATTTATACTATAACAAGAGGGGACTTGCTGCAGGGTTTCCTCGCTGGTATAACTTTGGCAATGGCCATGTTACCTGAAGAATTTCCTGTTGTACTGACAATATTTCTTGCAATTGGAGCATGGAGGATATCAAAAAGATCTGTATTAACGAGGAAACCTGCTGCAATTGAAACACTCGGCTCTGCAACAGTCTTATGCACAGATAAAACCGGGACACTTACACAAAATAAAATGACAGTCAATTCTCTGTACAATGGAGATGAGGTTATAAATGTATCTGTCACAAAAGATGTCCCTGAGCAATATCATGAAATTATCGAATATGGTATTCTTTCCAGTCAGGTAGACCCTTTCGATCCTATGGAAAAAGCCATAACCAATATAGGAGATAACTACCTTAATGATACAGAGCATATTCATAATGACTGGGTAATGGAGAAGGAGTATCCATTGTCAAAAGAGCTTCTTGCAATGTCTAGAGTATTCTCAAACCCATCAAGCCATGAAAGAGTTATCGCGGCAAAAGGAGCTCCGGAGGCAATTTTTGATCTGTGCCATTTAAGCAGTGATAAAATATTAAAATATGAAAAAACAGTTTCTGAACTGGCATCGGCAGGGCTAAGGATAATCGGAGTGGCAAAAGCTAAGCTTACACCGCGTGATCTGCCTGAGATACAACATGATTTTGACTTTGAGTTTGTTGGGCTGATAGGACTTTCTGACCCTATAAGGGAAAGTGTTCCAAAAGCAGTAGAGGAGTGCTACAAAGCAGGCATCAGAGTGATTATGATTACCGGTGACTATCCTGTTACAGCTATAAATATCGGGAAGGAGATTGGCCTAAAACATCCTGAGCTCTGCATAACAGGTTCTGAGCTGCAGTTAATGAGTGAGGAGGAACTATGCAAAAGGATAAAAGATGTAAATATTTTTGCAAGAGTTGTTCCTGAGCAGAAACTGAAAATAGTGAATGCTCTTAAGAAAAACGGTGAAATTGTTGCCATGACGGGAGACGGTGTCAACGATGCTCCGGCACTGAAAGCTGCGAATATTGGAGTGGCAATGGGGGAGAAGGGTACAGACGTAGCCAGGGAGGCATCTTCTTTAGTTTTGATGGATGACAATTTCTCATCAATTGTAGGTGCAGTGAAAATGGGCCGCAGGATATTTGACAACCTTCAGAAAGCACTTAGTTATATTTTTGCTATCCACGTTCCTATTGCCGGACTATCTCTGATACCGGTGTTTTTTGCGGACCTTCCGTTAATACTGTGGCCGGTTCATATTGTATTCCTTGAACTGATCATTGACCCGGCTTGCTCAATAATTTTCGAAGCAGAGAGGGAGGAGAAAAATGTAATGTCAAGACCACCAAAAGCTATTGACGAGCCATTCTTCGGTATCGGGAAAATATTGCTAAGTTGTTCGCAGGGGATTGGTATATTGATTATAACGCTACTAGTCTACTTTATCGGTCTCGATATGGGATATTCAGAAAAAGCAGTAAGGACTCTTACTTTTGTAACATTAATATCTTCAAATATAGCAGTAATATTATCGAACAGATCATGGTCAGAAAATATATTCAGAATAATCATTACTCCAAACAGTAGTGTCAAATGGGTAATAGGAGGAGCCGGATTCTTCCTGATTCTGATACTTAACTCACCATTTCTAATAAGTCTGTTTCAATTTGAGAGTATAAAATTCTCTGAGGCAATATTCTGCGTTCTTCTGGGCTTTCTAAGTATTATCTGGTTTGAGATTTACAAAGTATGGAAGAGAAGGAGAATAACAATCTGATTACAGTTGGTTATTATCTTGCAATACCACCCATTATATCAAGCAACTCATTTGTTATTGCCTGCTGACGAGTCTTATTATACTGAACAGTGAGCTCCTGAATAAGCTTTGAAGCGTTGTCGGAGGCCAGCTGCATTGCAACTGTCCGGGCAGCATGTTCAGCAGCATTTGAATCTCTTAATATTGCAAAGATTTTAAAAATCAATACTTTATCGATTAACTCGTCAATGATTTTTTCTCTGTCTGGCTCAAAAATATAGTCAGTGGGCTTACACCTCTCTTCACTTAACGTGCTGACCGGAAGGAAAATCTCCCTCATTACAACCTGACTGGCTACAGATTTGAAATGATTGTATATAAGTTCAATTCTGTCAACCCTCTTTTCCCTGAAAATGGTCATTAAGTCATAAGCAACTTTAGAGCATTGTGAATAGGTTGGTTTGTCCACTACGCTGTGATCAATACTTGCTACTGAGTATTTTTGATGAATTAAACTTTTTGAGATTTTTTTTCCGATAGGAAAAAGCATAATGTTAGTCATACCTAAACTTTTATACTCCTCTATGGCTCCATTTACCGCCTTTTCAATATTTGAATTAAAGGAACCACACAATGAGGAGTTTGATGAGAGAGCCACAATAGCGATCCTTTTAACCGGACGGTTTTCTGTATAGACCGATTTGAAACTGTTTTGCCCGGCAACAGTCTCAATGAAAATCTCCTTAAGCGCTTTTTGATAGGGCCCCAGACCGGCAGCTGCAAGCTGGGAACGATGCAACTTTACAGATGCGATCATTCTCATTGCAGATGTGATCTTAAGGGTATTGTTTACCGATGTTATCCTTCCTTTAACCTCTTTAAGCGATGCCATTGTTTATATGTTTTCTGATGTGCCGGTCAAAGAAAGAGCTACTTTCTCAATAGCTGATGTCACATAGTCGTCAAGAACTCCCTGTCTTAATTTGTCCAAAACATCTGTACTTCTTATGCTGTTCAGGAAATTTACCTCAAAATCAGAAACTTTACTAACCGGGATGTTTTTAAGCAAACCATGTGTGCCACAATAAAGTACAGCAATCTGCTCTTCTACAGGCATCGGAGAGTATTGAGGCTGGACAAGAAGTCGAGTGTTCTTCTGGCCTTTATCAATTGTCCTTGCTGTAACAGGATCGAGGTCTCCACCGAATTTTGTAAAGGCTTCAAGTTCCCTGAACTGGGCCTGGTCTATTTTTAATGTCCCTGCCACCTTTTTCATAGCCTTAACCTGAGCATTCCCACCTACACGCGAAACAGATATACCTACATTTATAGCAGGACGGTTACCCTGATTAAAAAGTGCAGTATCCAGAAATATCTGCCCATCTGTTATAGAGATGACATTTGTTGGAATATAGGCCGACACATCACCCGCCTGGGTCTCAATAATTGGCAGAGCGGTAAGTGAGCCACCTCCCTTTACCTTGCCCTTCAAAGTATCCGGAAGGTCATTCATTTTGGAAGCAACTTCTTGCTGATCAATTATTTTGGCCGATCTCTCAAGAAGTCGTGAGTGAAGATAGAAGATGTCGCCCGGGTATGCTTCACGGCCAGATGGCCGGCGCAGAATGAGCGAAAGCTCTCTGTATGCAACAGCTTGTTTAGTGAGGTCATCATAAACAACAAGAGCATGACGCCCGGTATCTCTGAAGTACTCTCCAATGGCTGCTCCGGAAAAAGGTGCAAAATATTGCATAGCAGCAGAATCAGAGGCAGTGGCAGCTATTACAATAGTATAGCTCATTGCTCCCTTCTCCTTTAACAGATTGACAATTGATGCTATTGTGGAACCCTTTTGGCCTATTGCAACATATATGCAAAAAACCGGTTTTCCGGCTATGAAGTTCTCTTTCTGATTAAGAATCGTATCAACTGCAATAGATGTCTTACCTGTCTGACGGTCACCTATTATAAGTTCCCTCTGACCCCTTCCTATTGGTATCATTGCATCGATGGCCTTAAGCCCTGTCTGAAGCGGTTCGTTAACCGGTTGTCTGAAAATCACCCCGGGGGCCTTTCTTTCCAGTGGCATCTCTGTCATTTCTCCGGTTATTGTTCCCAATCCATCCAGCGGTTCTCCAAACGCATTGATCACACGTCCGAGCAAACCCTCTCCAACATCTATAGAGGCAATCCTTCCGGTTCTCTTTACCCTGTCGCCCTCTTTTATATGGTCCGAAGGACCAAGTAAAACCACACCTACATTATCCTCTTCAAGATTCATGACAACAGCCTCCATTCCATTGTCAAACTCAAGAAGCTCGTTGGACTCAGCATTAAGAAGTCCATAAACTCTGGCAACACCGTCGCTTACCTGAAGTACGGTTCCAACTTCTTCGAAATTTAACCTTGTGTCAATTCCCTGAAGCTGCATCTTCAATACCTGTGATACTTCACTTATTTTTATATTTTCAGACATGTAATATTCTGTTTAATAGTTATTTATTGCTTCAAGTTGTCTCTTTATCCTTTTTAGTTGCGTTGCTACACTTGCATCAAATCTGTTATAATCAAGCTCAAAAACAAACCCACCCAAAATATCAGGGTCTACTATTTTCCTGAACTCGACAGAGCCATGTGTTTTGTTTGATATCAGTCCCGATATCTTTGCTTCAATTTCTTCTGTAACAGGTACAGCAGTTATAAGGCTGCAGATACTCACGTTTTTTTTCTTAAGATACAGGCCGATATAAGCCAGAGAAATTAAATGCAATAAGTATTCTCTGTTATTTTTGATTACAAGATCTATAAATTGGTCAAATTCATTGTTTTTTATATTGCCGGATGCAGTTCTGATTATAGAAACCTTATCTGCTGAAGCAAGTACAGGGCTGGATAAAGCCGGTTCAAGGTCAGGAACCTCGAAAAAGCAACTGGATAGTTGTTTCATTTTAAGGTAGACATCATCCTCAGCTCCTTTTTCAAGGGCATATGACAGCAATGCTTTTGCGTAACGACTGGAAATTATACCCCTGTTCATTTTTCAGGATCTCATATCTGAACTTTCGTCCAAAAAACGGTTTATCATCTCCATCTGAGCAGGAGTCCTATTAAGCTCTGCACGTACAACTTTCTCTGCTACATCAATAGAGAGAACTGCAATCTGAGACCTTACTTTTTTGATAGATTGTTCTCTCTCATATTCAAGCTCTTTTTTTGTCTCTTCAATTTGTCTTGCAGATATGTTCTTTGCTTCTTGTAATGCAGAACTTATTATACTCTCCTTAATGAGGTTGGCTTCGTTAAGTATTTTAACCTGTTCTGCACGGGCCGACGAGATAATCAAATCACTCTCTTTCTTTAGATTATCCAGTTGCTCCTTGGCAGCTTTGGCATCGTCCAGGGAGTTCTGTATGAATATCCTTCTCTCCTCGACCATTTTGACAATGACAGGAAACCCATATCTGGCTAGTATTATGAAAACCAGACCGAAAGAGATTAACATCCAGAACAACAAACCGGTATCAGGTAACAACAGTGACATGCTATTATGAATTATAAAGCCAGAAAACAGACTACAATTGCAAAAAGACATGCTCCCTCCACCAATGCGGCAGCAATAATCATTGTCATCCGTATATCGTTGGTTGCTTCCGGTTGCCGGGCAATAGCTTCCATAGCATAACCACCGATTTTTCCAATTCCAACGCCTGCCCCGATGGCTGCAAGACCAGCACCCAAAGCTGCACCCATGGTGCCAATTCCGATATTGGTTGCTGCAACTGCTAAAAATGTAAATAGAACCATAATTTTTAATATTTTGTTGTTTTATTAGTAAGCTTCTCTTTTTTTATTTTCTACCTGGGACAGCCCTATGAAAATTGCCGAAAGCATTGTAAATACGTAAGCCTGTATATAGGCAACAAGAATTTCGACAAAATTCATGAAAACGCTAAGAATAACCGACAATATAGTCATCCCTGCATTAACTGAAGGTCCCATGGCTACAGTTATAAAAATCAGGGATGTAAGTGAAAGGGTAATAGCATGACCTGCCATAATGTTAGCAAAAAGACGAATCATAAGTGCAAAAGGTTTGGAAAACACTCCAAATATTTCAATAACTGGCATCAGAGGAATAGGAACCTTCATCCAAAGAGGAACATCGGGCCAGATTGTCTCTTTCCAATACTCTTTTGTTCCTGATATATTGACAACAAAGAACGTACATAATGCTAGAACCATCGTCACAGCAATATTACCTGTTGTATTTGCTCCTCCGGGGAAAAGGGGAATCAACCCCATTATATTATTTATGAAAATAAAGAAGAAAGCCGTCAGAAGATAAGGAGCATATTTTATATAATCTTTTCCTATTGATGCTTTTATGACATTGTCGTTAATATCCATAATAAACATCTCCATCGCTCCGGTAAAACCCTTTGGAACAGAAAGAGGATGTCTTTTATACCATCCCGAAACAAGCATTATAATAGTAATGAGAATTGTGCTGTTTATTATTAGAGCAAGGGCATTTTTGGTTATAGAAATGTCTACAGGCCTGGTTTCCTCTCCGGATGGTCCTAGTTCTACAATCTTGTTTGTATACCTCCCTTCCCCGGCAATTTTGAAGTTACAGAAAGAGTTGCCATTCTCTAATTTTGTAGAGAGAAATATATTAAGTCCTGAAGTTTTACTAAATACAATTACAGGTAAAGGAACCTCAATCTGAGTATCTCCCCATGTTGTAATGTGCCATCCATAAGAATCTCCTATGTGGGAGAAGATAATTTTTTTTGCGTCAATTTCTTCTGCAGACAAAGACCCCCTGATTGTTAATGTCAGGATAAAAAGGAAAACAAAAATCTTAAGATCTCTTTTCATTTAACGACTTGCTCTTTCTCAAACTTGATATAAATATATGTTTCTATAAATAGGTAAAAGAAATAGAATCCAACCGTTGTTATCGAGAATTCGAAAATATACTCGTACATTGTCAAGTCATATATAAGTATTGTGGTTGTTGTCAAAAGAAATTTGATACCCCTCATCATCATATAGACATTTATCATCTTCTTGGGGTTCTTTCTTTTGTAGAAAATTAATGAACTATATAAAACGACTCCCAAAACAGTGTAATAACCCGGAATGAAAGGATACCATTCAAAATAGTAGTCAGGATAAAAATAATAAAGTCCCAATCCAACCCCAATCCCCACTACAACATAAAATATTAATAGATAAATCATCATTTTTCGGTTAACCTTATACATGATTTTATATTTTTAATTAATACATATTGTAACTAAATCATTTTTTACTTTAACAAAACCGCTGTTTATCTCCAATAATTCATGTTCAGTATCATTTATCTTCCTGTATTTTATAATACCTTTATCCAGTACAGATATCAGTGGAGCATGTCTGTCAAGTAATGTAAAGCTGCCGTCCCTCCCCGGGAGAGTGACAGATTCAACGTTGCTGTCAATTACCAACCCTTCTGGTTGTAAAATAATCAACTTCATAATACTGTCATTTATTGCATCTTTAGTAAATTTTCACCCTTGGTAATAGCTTCTTCAATTGTACCAACATTAAGGAATGCTTGTTCCGGAAGATAATCAACGCTGCCTTCTAGAATCATCCTGAATCCTTTGATTGTATCTTTGATGGAAACTACTGCCCCTTTTATTCCGGTAAATTGTTCAGCTACTGAAAATGGCTGAGAGAGAAAACGTTGTACCCTGCGTGCCCTGTTAACCGTAATCTTGTCTTCATCCGATAGTTCCTCCATTCCCAGAATGGAGATAATATCCTGAAGCTCCTTGTTTCTTTGTAAGATCTGCTTAACCTGTTGGGCCGTTTCATAATGTTCTTTGCCAACTATCAGAGGGTCAAGAATCCTGGATGTTGATTCCAGCGGATCTACTGCAGGATATATGCCCAGTTCAGAAATTTTTCTGCTTAAAACAGTTGTTGCATCAAGGTGAGTGAAAGTAGTAGAAGGAGCAGGGTCGGTAAGGTCATCAGCCGGTACATATACAGCCTGAATTGATGTTATGGAGCCTTTTTTTGTAGAGGCTATCCGTTCTTGCATAGCACCCATTTCTGTTGCCAGAGTGGGTTGATATCCAACAGCAGAGGGCATCCTTCCCAATAGGGCAGATACCTCAGAACCAGCCTGTGTAAAACGGAATATGTTATCAATAAAAAAAAGGATGTCGTTAGTCTGGGTACCTTCGTCCCTGAAAGATTCGGCAACAGACAGCCCGGACAATGCTACACTGGAACGGGCACCGGGTGGCTCATTCATCTGTCCGAAAACAAGCGTGGTCTGTGATTTTGCAAGTTCGTCATAATCTACAAGTGAAAGGTCCCACTTGCCCTCATCCATGCTTTTTTTAAACGCCTTTCCATAACGGATGACACCGGACCCAATCATGTCTCTTAACAGATCATTTCCCTCTCTGGTACGTTCTCCTACACCGGCAAAAACTGAAAAACCATTATGTTGTTTAGCAATATTTCTGATTAATTCCATAATAATTACAGTCTTCCCAACGCCGGCACCACCGAAAAGACCAATTTTGCCACCTTTGGAATAAGGTTCGAGAAGGTCGATAACTTTAATTCCAGTATAAAAAACCTCTTTGGCTGTAATAAGGTCATTGAATTTGGGAGGATCTCTGTGTATTGGGTATGAACCCGTCATGTCTAACGGCCCCATTCCATCTATCGCTTCACCCACAACATTCATTAAACGACCCTTTATCTGTTCCCCTACAGGGACATGGATAGGTGTTCCAAGTGATATTGCCTCCATTCCTCGTCTGAGACCATCAGTAGAGTCCATTGCTACTGCACGGACGGTTTTTTCTCCGATATGTTGCTGAACTTCAACAATCAGTTCACGTCCATCAAGACGTTTTATTTTTATTGCATCGTGAATTCCCGGAAGAATAACCTTCTTGTCAGAAACTTCATTTTCAAAACTTATATCCACAACCGGGCCAATTACCTGAGAGATATGACCCATTGAATGTTCTGCCATTTATTGGAATTTTTTTATCATCAAATATAATAAAAAAAATACCAGATATAGATTATTGTCGTTTTCTTTTGTCAGGATAATTGATGAGGTTTGATATGGTCATGATTAGTCCCATAACAAGTGACAAAGACGCAATAATCAAACCAACTATCATGAGAAGCTTACTTTCTGTATTTGCACAAGAAATAAACGAAAACATGAAAAAGAGACTTAACGTAAAACCAATGACTCCTATTGAGGCTCCCACAAATCTGTTCTGAAAGACAAATTGGATGAAAACCACCATAGCAACTGCCAGTGCTATATAATTTATTGGCCTGTCTTCTGAATAAGTGTTATAAAACCAATATATCAGAATGGAAATGTAAAAAATATAGGGGAGCTGAAAGAGCAGGAAGTTTTTGATATTTGAACCGTTTTTCATGTAGGTTTTTACAGGTAAAAATCGGTACAAATATAAAAAAATAAATTAATTATACAACAGTTAATTTTGCAAAATACATTGCGAACGACCTGTATAAGAAGTGAGTCCATTTTCCAAAGGGGACAATAATCAATGCCCATTGCGCCAAAATTGCAAGGTGGAACAGGTATAGCCACTTGTTGTTTTCAAGTATGTCAAGATCGATAAAAAGTCTGACCGCAAAAGCTGTCACTCCCATAAGAAGGAGCCATATTACAAAGAACCAGTCCGAAGGTTGTGAATGTTTGCTCACCTGCTTCTCTTTTTTCATACGACCAAGAACGAAATCGAAAGTTACAACAAAAATTACGGCACTCACAACATAACCAAGCACAATCACAAACAGACTTTCTGATCCAAACCAGTCAAGAAATACTGTAGTAAAGAGCAACGTGAGGTAACCGATTACAAGAATGAAATGTTCAAACCACCTTTTCTGGTTGTCGTCACATCCAAGTGCCCTCTTTTGTGTAAACATATGAATAAAGAACTCACCAAGACTTTTCACATAAATTATGAAACTGACATTTTTCCCCGGTTTTATTATTGTAAAATACCACATCCTCGCAATATTTGGTATCAGTATAACCGCAAAGACCCCTGCAATTGCCAACATCTCAAACATATGACCTGCATGCATTATAACCTCCAGGTCAAACTTCTCATAAGCAGCAAAACCAACTACTCCCATTGCTACAATAACCATAGCTATAACTGTTGCTGTCAATGACTTGTAAAGATAGCCGGAAAGACCCGTCCAATCGTATCTGGCTGTGAGCCAGCGACGAAGCGACATCATCAGTTCACCGGGATTCGCAGTTCTTGGACAAGATGTAGAACACTCTCCACAATAGTAACACATCCATGGCTTTAGTGAAGCCTTTAGTTCATCTTCCAACCCCAGAGTACTAAACCTGACCATTTCACGAGGGAAGGAGTTATCTTCGGTAGATAATGAGCAAGTTGCAGTACATGTTCCGCAATTGAAACATGCATTAAAATCGTCTGCTCCATATTTTTTTAGCTCGGCTGAAAATTTTGGATTTATTCTTGCCATTTTACTGATTTTTAATTTTGTAATAATAATATGCTTCGTTCTCCTCCATGCCATCAGCTATGACTATGCTGTATTTGTTCATTGTCATAATATTATATGTAACTAAAGCTGATTCAACTCCAAGTTCTTTGGATATCTCTGGGATTGTCTTCTTTCCTGAACTCATTGTCTGTAGAATATCCTTCCATAACAGAGGAAACTCCTTCATCTGTAATGCATCTGCCTCCTCTGCCTTTTCAGATTCCCCCAATTTAACATCAATCTCTATTTTCTGCATAAAACCATCAATCATAGACTCAATTTCCAAATCGGTATATTGAGCAATTTCAATTGCATTTACAGGACAAACAGGGGCACAGATACCACAACCTGTACAGATTGCCTTGTTAACCAAGGCAATTTGCTTTCCTTCTGAACTTATCTCTTTGATAGCAGTATATTCGCAGGCAGCTTCACATTTGCCACACCAGATGCATGCATCTTTGTTTACCATTGCTATTACCGGATCTATTGAGACAGTTCCGCTTTTTAATAATGCATTGATTTTTGCAGCAGCAGATGACGATGACTGAACCGATTCACTTATGTTTTTCGGACCCTGACAAGAGCCTCCCAGATATACCCCTTTTATGACTGTCTCAACAGGTTTGAGTTTAGGGTGTATCTCATTGAAGAATTTGTCACGTCCGATAGGGATTTTGAATTTTTCAGATATACTGCGACTGTCTTCTCGTGCAACCATACCTGTAACCAGTACAACCATGTCCGCTTCCATCTCCAGTTCCTTTTTTGATGTCAGATAATCTTTAACCCTTACAATAAGTGATTTTCCAACTATCTCAACTACAGGAGGCTCTTTTTCCTCATATCGTATGTATATATCTCCCTTTGCAGAAGACTCTTTATAAAGTATCTCCTGTTTCCCATAGGTCCTTATATCTCTGAACAGATGAAATGTAGAGATATCTTTATACTTGTTTCTGAGCTCCAGGGAACTGTAAATTGCAGATGAGCAGCATTGTCTTGAACAATACTTGTTTTCTCCCTTGGTTTGCCTGCTACCTACGCAATAGATAAATGCAATGTTCTTAATTTCTTTCTTGTTGTACACAAGTTTGCCGGGGCTATGTTCTATTAGCCTGTTGAACTCAGGAAGTGTTAGAACATTGGGAATTTGCCCGTAGCCATATTCACCTTCCAAAGGTTTATATGAATCGAATCCGGTTGCAACTAGTATCGAGCCTGCAATAAGAGAGATAACTTCGTCGGTCTGATTCATGTCAAGCACAGAAGAAAATCTGGCAAGAGCATCGGGATTTTCCCTAAGTTTTTCTATGTCGGCAACAGGTATGTTAGGTACAGCATCAGGGTAGTTCTTGTAAATAGATTTGCACTCTACCATCGCTTGCTGTACAAGACCATAGTCGGCCTTTGTGTTGATATATCTTGGCTTAATTCTTATATCCACATGAAAATTACCTAAGCTGCCCGATACTTTGTCTACAGTGGCTCCGGTAAATAATGTGATGTTCCTGTGACTTTTCAGTTCTGTAAACAAATCTGAAATAATCTTCTTGCCGTTTTGCCCTGTCATGAATAGCTTTTCTGTCTGAGTTACATGACCCCCGACAAAAAAATCCTTCTCAATCAGATAGACTTCGTTTCCAGATCTTGCAAGGTCTATTGCTGCTTTCATACCGGAAACTCCGGCCCCTACAACCAGAACTGACCTCTTGACAGAGATCT
This sequence comes from uncultured Muribaculaceae bacterium, assembly GCA_964599025.1. Taxonomy (GTDB): domain Bacteria; phylum Bacteroidota; class Bacteroidia; order Bacteroidales; family UBA932; genus Bact-08. The sequence goes on from CAZREC010000012.1 coordinate 31,534, forward strand.
CAATATTATCAAGGGATTCCGAATGTGAGACCCTGTTGATACCTGCCCGGATCAATCCTGCAGCTTTCACCGTTGCCTCTCTCGGATGGTCGGAATGTGGCCATGAACATTGTTCACGGATGTTGACCTGAACATAGTTTGCCGGATTCAGACCACCGCGTGAGGCAACATTCTTGAATGTGTGCAAATGAAGCTTTGGGGAGCAGGAAGCCACAACAATTGCATCCAGTTTGTGCTCTTTTATATCATTCACCATCTCCTTCTGATTGGAATCGGCACAGGCAAACATTACATCTTTAGATACAACCACACCATCTTCTGCATAGAACATCTTACTAAGCTCACCAACGTCAACATAATCGGAAATATTTCCTCCGCAGTGACAAATATATACACCTATTCTCTCTTTCATTTTACTATTTTTTGACAAAACTGAAATGTTTACCTGGATTTATCTCCTTGCTGTTAAGATAAACAGCAACTTCCGAAGCGGCACATCCTGCCGATAATATCGAATCCGGAATATCCTTTGGTCCGGTAGCGGCACCTGCAGCAAATACCCCTTTTATACTGGTTAATGACGGGTTTGTGAGTTCGTTTGTCTGCCTGATAAAGTTAAAGTCATCCAGTTCCAGTGTCTCATTTTTAAACATTTGCGGAACCTCTTTATTAGGTATTACTCCAACTGAGAGTATCACAAGGTCGTGTTTTGCCTCTTTAACAACTCCTTTAGTTACATCTTCATAACGAAGTATAAGGTCGCCACTTCCGTTTTCGTTTTCCCTTATTTTTGCAACCTTCCCCTTTACAAAATTCACTCCCATAGATTTTGATTGCTGAAAAAACTCTTCATATCCTTTACCAAACGCCCTTATATCCATGTAATAAATAGTAATATCTGCCATTGGCAGTGCACCCATAAGCAACTGAGCCTGCTTTATTGAGTACATACAACATATTTGCGAGCATATAGGGTTGTTTGAACATTCCACGCTGCAGCTTGTATTTTCAATTGCTGAATCCCTTGATCCAGTACAAAGTACATATGCAATATTATCGGGCGATTTACCGTCTCCGGGTCTCAATACATTGTTGAAAGGTCTCGTGGGTGCAATCAGCCTGTCCATCTGCATAGAATCAATGACATTTGGATACTTGTCATAGCCATATTCAGGTTTTCCTGATGGTGGAAATAACTTATACCCGGTTGAAAGAACAACGGATTTTACAGATGTAGATACATATTCTCTCTTTTGAGAAAAATCAATCGCATTTGCCGGGCATACATTGACACACTGGTGGCACTCCCTGCAGTTACTGCAATCGAGGCATCTCATAGTACTTGCCTTTAGCTCCTGTTCAGTATAGGAGAGCTCCACCTCATTAAATGTACTTGTTCGTTCAGACATTGGGATCAGCCGGTTGTTAATTGCAGGTAAAACCCCTCCTTCGTATCTTCTAAGAACCTTGGCCTTGTCCGAAGCAGGAAGCTTGTCTCCCTGTTCAAAATCTTCCATATTAAGGTTATTCAGATACTTGTCTATGTAAAAAGCTGCCTTTTTACCCTGACCGGCTGCTTCAATAAGTGTCGTTGCCCCGGTTACTGTGTCACCACCTGCAAAAATATAAGGTACAGAGGTCTGCAGTGTTTTTTCATTCACCTTAATTGTTCCGCCCCTGTTAAGTTCCAGTTCACTTGCAAAAGGAGTTGTTGATGGTTTTAAACCTATTGCTTCAATCACATAATCAACATCGGCAAAATATTCCGATCCGGCTATTGGAACAGATTTTTTTCTTCCGCTCTCATCGGCCTCTCCAAGCTTCATTTTTATCAGCTCTGCTTTTGTGAGTTTGCCATTTTCTCCTATGAACCGTACCGGATTTCTCAGAAGTAGTATCTCAGCGCCTTCCTCTTCTGCCTCTTTGATCTCTGGAGCAAAACAGGGCATCTCCTCACGACTGCGTCTATATACTACAGTAACCTTTTCTGCCCCAAGTCTGATAGAGGTTCTGGCAGCGTCAATAGCTGTGTTGCCTCCACCTATTATCATAACCTTTTTACCGGTCAGGTTCTCTTTCTTACCAATATTGGCCTCTCTCAGAAAATCAAGGCAAGAAACAATTCCATTAAGAGATGCCCCCTCTACACCCAGGGAAACTGTATCATGAGTTCCGACAGATACAAAAACGATGTCAAAACCTTGTTCCTTAAGAGATGAGAGATTCTCTACCTTTCTGTTGCATTCAATTTCAACACCCAGCGCAGTTACATTTTGAATATCCCTGTCGACGATGTCCTTAGGAGCCCTGTATTCCGGAAGAGCAAGCTTCAACATACCGCCGGCCTGAGGTGCAGCCTCGAAAATTTTTACCGAATGACCCTTAAGAGCAAGATGGTAAGCAGCTGTTAGTCCAGCAGGTCCGGAACCAATAACAGCTATCTTTTTGCCACTCTTATGGCTTATTTCGACAGCTGGAGCTATAGGGTATTTCTCATAATAGTAATCTGAAAAATAACGTTTTATCTTACGTATGTCAACAGCCGATTCAAGCCCCGCACGAGTACAAGCATTCTGACAAGGGGAGTAGCAGGCGCGACCGAGACTTCCGGGGAAAGGGACATCTTCCAGATGAAGCTTCATCGCCTCCTCATACTGGCCGTTTCTGGCAAGGGAAATATATCCGTATGCCTTCACACCCCCGGGGCACTCATTGATGCATGGTGCAGATGTATCCTGTCTGTCAATTGTTGCAATCCTTGGGTTGGCAAGACTGAACGGGATATAGGCTACTTTACGGCCCGCAAGGTTTGCGTTATATTCATCAGGTCTTACCTCGGGACACACAACTTCACACTCCTGGCACCCTGTACAGTTTTCTCTTATCACATAACGGGGCCTTTTTGTTATATTGACAAGAAAATCATTTCCTTCTTTATTAATTGCTTCTATATCACTGTTAAGCATTAAGGTTATATTGGGATGCCTTGCTGTTTCAGACATTTTTGGTGTCGTAATACATGCAGCACAATCCAGAGTAGGGAAAACCTTGCTTAACTGAATCATCTTGCCTCCAATAGAGAGCCCTTTCTCTACCAGAAGCACCTTATGATTCATGTCAGCCAGGTTTAACGCAGCCTCCTGCCCGGCAATTCCACCTCCTATAATCAAGGTGTCAAAGTTGTTATCCTTTTGGTTCATTCTCAATTCCCTTTAATATTTTAATGAAATTCTCCATGTGATTGGAAAACGGTTCTGCACAAACTGAACATATAGCTGCCATCCGTATGCGTTTAGGACTGATATTGTTTGCCTTCATCAACTCCTGTGAATCCTCTATGATTTTATTTGTATGTTCTTCACATTTAGGACTAAATGAACATTCGTGGCCGTCAGCAGCAATAAATACACCATCAAACCCTCTCTTGAAAGCGTGGAGTATCCATTTTGGCTTTATTCCAGAGGAGCAGGGCAAACTGATTACATATACCGAAGGGGAGTAGTGGATCTTCCTCAATCCAGCCTGATCGATCCCGGGATCTGAAATTTTATCGGTAGAGAAAACCAGAATTTTAGGTATGAAATTTTCGTCTGACATAATGATTATTAGCTTAATATCAGGCCTTTTTCAAAAACAAACGAGTGTAGCTGTCCTCTTCAAAAGTGCCTAAATATTCATGTTCCATTTTATTACACCATTTTGGGATATCATTTTTTGTACCCTCATCTGCAGATAAAATCTCCATAACTTCACCTGATTCTATTTCACCAATAGCTTTTTTTGCTGCCAAAAGTGGTCCCGGACAAGCAGTTCCTCTTGCATCTACAGATTTTGCAACTGTTAAATTCTTTAATTCTTCTTTTGTCATGATTTCTATTTTTAATATTAATTTCTGTTAAATAAATAATTGTGCGGCACTCTCACCGGCATCTGTAACAAATGTAGCAGCCCCGGCATAAGAAAGATGCGGATAATCAATCATCTCCTCACTTTTGAAGCCCATAAGACCCATTGACATTTCACAAACTATGAACTCTATTCCAAGCTCACCAGCAGTCTTGAACATCTCGTCCAATGAAAGTACGTTTTGTTTTTTCATAAGGTATTTGATCATCATCGGACCCATACCAGCCATGTTCATGTTCGACAGTTTGAGCTTATCCTTTCCTTTTGGAAGCATAATCCCAAACATTTTGGAGATAATATCCTTTCCTTTTGCGCTTTTTTTCTTGTCTCTCAGAGCAGACAGGGCCCAGAAAGAGAAGAATATCTTAACCTTAGTGTCCATAGCCGCCGCCGCAATTGATATAATCATTGTAGCAAGTATCTTGTCCAGGTCACCGGAAACGCAGGCAATAGATAATTGGTCCTTCCGGTTGTTCTGCATTGTAGTAACCTTTTTTTGCAGCTTGTCAACCTGTTGCTGAAGCTGCTGAATCTGTTGTTGTAATTCTTCTTGCATAATTATTGTCGTGAATTTATTTTGTGCAAAGAAACATCAATATATAACCTGATTTTATGATATTAGTATGATATAGACAGCGAAAAAATGTGATTCATGTCACATTTTTATTATCTTTGTCATAGAAAATAATTTCTTATGGAAAATAAATGCGCTTTCTGCGAATACAAGTCTGCGGCTGCCAGAAAACTTTCAAATGAAGAGATTGATAAATTGTCAGTCAACTGTCTTACAGTAAGATTTAAAAAAGGTGATTCAATTATACGACAGGGTACATATTCTACTAATGTAGCCTACTTAAAGAGCGGACTGGTGAAAATTCACATTGACGGGCCATACCATGTACAGGTTGTGAGGATTGTGAAACCTTCTAGCTACCTTGGTCTACCGACAACATTCGGAGACAAGATAAACCAATATTCTGTGACTGCGATAGAGGAGTCTGAAGTATGTTTCATAGATATAACACTTTTCAGAAAGCTTCTTGCGACCAATCCCGACTTCAGCAATCAGATTCTCATAGAATTATGCAAGGGAGAGCTGGAATCTTATCAGAAATGTGTAAACCGCACACAAAAGCAGACAAAAGGCAAACTTGCCGATGTGCTCCTT
>CAZREC010000013.1:0-36526 GCA_964599025.1 uncultured Muribaculaceae bacterium
TTTCCGATCTTCTAATCCTGCAGCGTTGGCAGAGTGATTCTCACGGTACACATTGTGCGCCCCAATGTCAACGGTGTCCTCACCTATGTCCCCATCGATATCTCTATCCATGTCACCATCAAGTCGTACTTCCTCTTCACCCTCCTCTACAAAGGCTTTTATACTGTTCAGAAGCTCCTCGGCATTATCTACCCGCGCCTGCCCCTCAACAGATGTATCGACTTTAAGGAATTCCATATAACCCGATTTTATGAACACCTCCATTGCCAGATCATATGCATTTGCACTCTCAACCTTCTGACTCATCTCTGTAATTAGCGTGGTGAATTCGAACAGACGGGCGGCGGTGGCAGGTTTGATACCCATTACTGCCAGATCACCACTATGAAGAGCCTCCCAGATCGAAAGACCGGCAGAGCTGGCCGCCGCCGCCAGACGCCCTATTGTTGTCTCTCCAATACCCCGCGGAGGAACATTTACAACCCTTTTGAAGGCTTCGTCATCTTTTTTATTTGTAAGCAACCTGAGGTAAGACATTATATCCTTTACCTCTGCCCTCTCATAAAAAGAGTGACCTCCATAGATTTTGTATGGCAACGATCTTTTTCTGAGAGCCTCCTCTACAGCACGAGACTGAGCATTTGTCCTGTACAGAACTGCAAAATCACTATACGGTGCTTTAGTGGAGTATATTTTTGACAATACCGACGATGCAAGAATGAAAGCCTCCTCCTGATCTGTGTAAGCCTTTACAACTTCAATCTTCTCTCCTACCGAAGCAGCAGAGAAGCACTCCTTCTTAAGCTGCATGGAATTGCGGGCGATAAGACTGTTAGCCGCATTGACAATAGTTTGCGTAGAGCGGTAATTCTGCTCCAGCTTGAACTCTTTTGCTTCGGGGTAGTCCTTTTTGAAATTCAGAATGTTCTCGATTCGCGCACCCCGGAATGAGTATATACTCTGGGCATCGTCACCCACTACGCATAAGTTTTTGTGTATTGCAGACAGCTTCTTGACAATAAGGTACTGCGAAAAGTTCGTATCCTGATACTCATCCACCAGAATATATGAAAACCTTGAACGTAGCTTATCAAGAACCTGAGGAAAATCTCTCAGTAGTATATTTGTATAAACAAGAATATCATCAAAATCCATGGCTCCGGCCTGCTTGCATTTCTTTTCATAAAGCGCATAAATATCACAGATTCTGGGTTTACGCGAAGCAACATCGTTCTGGATAAGGTTTACATTTGAAAAATATGCAGCTGAAGTAACCAGATTGTTCTTTGCCATTGAAATTCTGGACAGAACTTCATTTGGTTTATACAGTTTTTCATCGAGACACAACTCCTTTATGCAACTACGTATTGCACTTTTTGAATCAGAGGTGTCATATATTGTAAAACTTTTTGGAAACCCCAGTAATTCAGCATCTTCCCTAAGAAATCTAACAAAGATAGAGTGAAAGGTTCCCATCCAGAGATACCTCGACCTTTCAGGACCAACCAGTGCCGATATCCTGATTTTCATCTCCTTGGAAGCCTTGTTAGTAAATGTCAGAGCCAGAATTGAGCCGGCTTTGTTGCCATTACTAAGTATATTGGCTATTCTGCAAGTAAGTACCTTTGTTTTTCCCGACCCTGCTCCCGCAACAATCAAAGATGGGCCCTCAAATTGCTCAACTGCTTGCTTTTGAGCAGTGTTAAGGCCTTCAAATATTGACGAAATTTCTGTGTTCATTGGCGACAAAAATAACAAATAATGTGTATCTTTGCCGCAAAATTTTACATAATAATGTCAAATCATATTCGATTACGCAGAGGTTTAAATATTCCACTAAAAGGCAATGCTTTAAACCAAATAACAAAAACCATCTCATCGGATATTCTTGCGGTAAAACCGGCAGACTTTAAATCGCTGAACCCAAAATTACTTGTAAAAGAGGGCGACGCAGTTAAAGCCGGCACCCCGGTTATGGCAGATAAGAAGAATCCGGAAATTGTATTTTGTTCACCAACAAGCGGTATAGTAAATCAGATCGTTCGAGGGGAAAAACGCAAACTACTGGAAATCCGTATTCAGTCGGATAATAAAAACGAGTATCGACATATCGTAACTCCCAATTTTCGCTCAGCCACAAGAAAAGAACTCATAGATACATTAGTTACGAGCGGGCTTTGGCCAACAATTAAACAGAGACCCTACGGCATAATTCCGAATCCGGAAGTCGAACCTAAGGAAATATTCATATCTGGATTTGATTCATCACCACTCGCTCCCGACATCGATTTTGCCCTTAAGGCAGAATATGAATCGGTACAGATAGGAATTGATATTCTGAACATGCTTACAAAAGGAGGTATTCATCTGAGTCTTCATGCCAGGAACTATGCAAGCAGTCCGTTTCACAAGCTTGAGAGGGTAATAAATCACTCATTTGACGGACCTCATCCGGTTGGAAACGTTGGTATACAGATTCATAATATAGACCCAATAAACAAAGGAGAGGTTATCTGGACCATTGATTTATATTCAGTCGCTGCAATAGGAAAACTTTTCACTAAAGGAATTTACGATGTCCGAAAGATAATAGCAGTAACAGGTCCAAGGGTAAAAAGGCCAAGCTATGTTGAGTGTCTTCCCGGTATGCGCATGACAGATATTAAAGAGTATGCGCTTACAAAAGGCGAAACCAAGATTGAAAAAATGCCAATAAGATATGTTAGTGGGAATGTTCTAACTGGTGACAATGTAGGTCCCGATGGTTTTATCGGTTTTTATCACAATCAGATAACCCTTCTGTCAGAAGGCAATTATCATGAAATGTTCGGATGGATCAAGCCTTTAAGACATAACAAATTCAGTTTCTCACACTCATATTTTTCATGGCTGTCACCAAAGAAGAGATATTCAATGGATACAAACCTCAATGGAGGGGAGAGAGCTTTTGTAATGACAGGAGTTTATGAAAAGGTACTTCCTATGGACATTTATCCTATGCACCTGTTCAAGGCTATTCTTGCAGAAGACATAGATAAAATGGAGGCTCTGGGCATCTATGAAATAATTGAAGAGGATGTTGCACTTTGCGAGTATGTGTGCCCTTCTAAAACCGACATTCAGGAGATAGTCTCTAAAGGAATTGAACTAATGATTAAAGAAATGTCTTAAAAGATCAGAGATGAAAGCTATACGAAATTTATTAGATAATATTAAACCTACATTCAGCGATGGTGGTAAACTCAGTTTTCTCCACTCAGCTTTTGATGCATTTGAATCCTTTCTGTTTGTACCAAATACGGTAACAAGAAAAGGCGTTCATGTAAGGGACTCTATTGATCTCAAGAGATCGATGATGTTTGTAATAATTGCTCTAGTTCCTACTATTATTTTTGGAATGTGGAACGCAGGCTACCAGCATAATCTTTCTGTAGGAGGTTCACTCGATTTGTGGGGAATGTTCTGGTTCGGATTTTTAAAGGTATTGCCCTTGATTATTGTCTCTTATGTTGTAGGTCTTGGAATAGAGATAGCAGCTGCCCAGATAAGGGGACATGAGGTAAACGAAGGTTATTTTGTTTCCGGGATACTTATTCCGCTAATCATGCCAGTAGATGTTCCGTTATGGATACTTGCACTTGCAGTTGCATTCGCCGTTCTTGTAGGTAAAGAGGTTTTCGGAGGAACAGGTATGAATATCTGGAACCCTGCTCTGTTGGCGAGGGCATTCGTATTCTTTGCCTATCCTTCAAAAATATCCGGAGATACAATATGGATCGCCGGACTTACCAAAGGCGAAGGTGTCATTGATGGTTTTTCAGGAGCAACTGCCCTGGCCAATGCAAAAGCAGGAACCCCTGTACCATCGTTCTATGATATGTTTATGGGATTCGAACCGGGGTCGGTGGGAGAGACATCTACACTAGCAATACTCATTGGGGCCGCACTTCTTTTATATACAGGAATTGCCAGCTGGAAAATAATGTTCTCAACATTTGCAGGAGGTTTTCTTGTTGCCCTGCTTCTCAATGCACTATCTCCCGGTCCCGACTCATATATGTCTATGCCGGCATGGAACCACATGGTAATGGGTGGTTTTGCATTTGGTGCAGTATTCATGGCAACAGATCCTGTAACAGGGTCGCAGACTGAAAAGGGAAAATGGATATATGGTTTTTTGATTGGAGCAATGGCAATTATCATAAGGGTTTTCAACCCCGGCTATCCGGAGGGTATGATGCTAGCCATTCTTTTGCTCAATACCTTTGCACCTCTTATTGACCACTACGTTGTTGAAGCCAATATAAAACGCAGGCTTAAGAGAGCTGTGAATAATAAATAAGGAGAATGACAATGGATACAAATAAAAATTTATACACAATAGTTTATTCAACAATTCTTGTTGTAGTTGTAGCGGTAGTTCTGGCTCTGGCCTCGTACCTGCTTAAGGACAGGCAACAGAGAAATGTTGCAATTGAGACAAAAATGATGATACTCAAATCTGTCAACCTTGCAAAGGATGCCTCTAAGGCAGATGACAAGCCAACATATGTTGAGCAGGAGTATTCAAAATACATCACCGACTCTTCTATTACAGAGGGTGACAAAACTCTCCCTCTGTATATCTGCAGAATGGAGAATCAGGATAAATACTACATTGTCAAGCTTCACGGGGCAGGACTTTGGGGGCCAATATGGGGTTATATGTCATTTAAAAGTGATTTGAGCACCATTTATGGAGCGGTTTTCGCTCATAAGGGTGAGACTCCGGGTCTTGGCGCAGAGATCTCAACACCAATGTTTTCAGACCAGTTTATTAATAAAACAATATTTGAAGGAGATAATTTTGTATCTGTTTCGGTTGTTAAGGGCGGTGCTGCAAAGGGTAACCATGAGGTAGACGCCATATCGGGAGGAACAATCACCAGCAAGGCCGTAGAAGCCATGCTTAAAAGCTGCATAGGTGATTATCTCAACTTCTTTAAGGCAAACCTCAACAATACCCCGGTGATTCCGGTTTCCGATTCTACTATGGTAAATCCTTCGGACAGCACCAGGTTGACAAATCAGATTGATACTACTAAAAACTAGCAGAAATGGACAAAAAGATATTTATAGAACCGATATTTCTGAAGAACCCAATCACCGTTCTGGTACTGGGAATATGTTCTGCACTTGCAGTAACAACAAAACTTGAACCTGCCATTGTTATGGCCCTTTCTGTAACAATTGTAACAGGTTTTTCGAGCTTCATCATATCACTTATACGAAATACAATACCAAACAGGATACGAATCATCGTTCAGCTAGTCGTTGTTGCGATGCTTGTAATTCTGGTTGATCAGATACTTCAGGCATACGCTTATGAAGTAAGCAAGCAACTTTCGGTATTTGTAGGATTGATTATTACCAACTGTATTATTATGGGCCGTATTGAGGCATTTGCTCTTGGTAACAAACCTTTCCCTTCACTTGTAGACGGACTTGCCAATGGATTTGGTTACGGTCTCATTCTTATAGCTCTGGCATTTGTCCGTGAACTTTTTGGCTCCGGAACTCTTTATGGAATACAGATTATTCCTTTAAGCTGGTACTCTGTGAATGGCGGATTTTACGAAAACAACGGCTTCATGATTCTTCCACCTGCTGCCCTAATACTTGTAGGGTTGATAATCTGGATACAAAGAAGCTTTACCAAGGAGTTAATTGAAAAATAATAAACACATACCAATATGCAAGATTTAGTTAATTTGTTCGTCAAATCCATATTCGTAGAGAATATGGTGTTTGCCTATTTTTTGGGGATGTGTTCATTTCTGGCAGTTTCCAAAAGTGTAAAGACAGCAACAGGTCTGGGTGTAGCAGTGATTTTTGTTCTGGTGGTCACCCTCCCTGTCAACTATCTTATTTACAAATACGTTCTTACAGCAGGAGCATTAGCATGGTTAGACCCGAGCTTTGCCGACCTGGATCTTAACTTCTTAAGTTTCATAATCTTCATTGCTGTTGTTGCATCCATAACCCAACTTGTAGAGATGATTGTAGAGAAGTTTTCACCTTCGTTATACAATTCTCTTGGTATATTCCTTCCGCTAATAGCTGTTAACTGTGCTATCCTTGGAGGTTCGCTGTTCATGCAGGAGAGAGGTTACGAAACACTGGCCCAGGCAACCACATATGCATTGGGTTCCGGCATCGGCTGGGCATTGGCAATTGTTTCACTGGCTGCCATACGAGAAAAACTCAAATATTCAAATATACCGGCACCTTTACGTGGTTTAGGTATCACATTTATCGTAGTAGGACTCATGGGCATAGCCTTTATGAGCTTCATGGGTATTAAACTATAAGAGAAAGAAAGTCATGAATCTAACAACAATATTAACAGTAGCGATTGTATCGTTCCTTATTGGAACACTCCTTCTTGTAATTATGCTGCTTTATGCTAAAGCAAAGCTGACACCGTCCGGGAAGGTTAAACTAACCATTAACGAAGAGAAGGAACTCGTAGTTGACCCAGGTTCGACAGTTCTGACAACTCTTTCAAATGAAAAAATATTTCTGCCTTCGGCATGCGGTGGCGGGGGGACCTGCGGAATGTGCAAATGCCGTGTGATAAAAGGTGGCGGTGAAATTCTCCCTACAGAGGTTGGTTTCTTTACCCGTAAGGAACAACACAATCAATGGAGACTGGGCTGTCAGGTTAAAGTGAGGGAAGATATTGAGATTGAGATCCCGGAAGAGGTGCTCGGCATCAAGAAATGGGAGTGTGAAGTTGTCAGCAACCACAATGTAGCAACATTCATCAAAGAGTTTGTAGTAAAATTACCTGAGGGAGAGCATCTGAAGTTCAGGTCGGGTGGTTATATACAGATTGATATTCCTGTATGCGAGGTAGACTATAAGACCGAAGTAGACGTAGAACCCGAATACCGTGAGGACTGGGATAAAATGAATATCTGGAACCTCAAAATGAAGAATACGGAGCCTACTTTCCGTGCATACTCGATGGCCAACCATCCTGCAGAAGGTAACATAATTATGCTTAATATCCGTATTGCAACTCCACCTTGGGACCGCAGCAAAGGTACATTCATGAATGTTAACCCGGGTATTTGCTCATCATACATATTCTCACGTAAACCGGGCGATAAGGTTACGATTTCAGGTCCTTACGGCGAGTTCTTCATTAAAGATACTCAGAACGAGATTGTATTTGTAGGAGGAGGGGCTGGTATGGCTCCAATGCGTTCGCACATCTTCCATCTCTTCAAGACAGAGAAGACAACTCGCAAAGTAAGTTTCTGGTATGGAGCGAGATCTGTCCGTGAGGTATTCTACGAAAAAGAGTTCGAAGAGATTGCGGCTGAATTCCCTAACTTCCAGTTTAATATCGCGTTGAGTGAACCTAAACCGGAAGACAACTGGAAAGGCTATACCGGTTTCATACATCAGGTTCTGTACGACAACTACCTGAGTAAACACGAGACACCTGAGGATATTGAATATTACCTTTGTGGTCCTCCAATCATGAACAGCTCTGTTACCACGATGCTTGACAATCTTGGCGTACCACCTGAAAACATAGCATTCGACGATTTCGGCGGTTAGAGATGTGTTTGAGAGATGTGTTTTTACAGCAAAATATCTCAAGACGCTTTAGCGATTGCAAAGAGATTTAAGGCAACTTACCCCTCTGCCGCAAGCTATGTACCAAAAGATATTGTAAACGCATACAGCTACCCTTCTACACCTGTTGTTACAGACGCAGCTCCTTCGGTAATTCAGGATTTCAACTGGGGGTTGGTTCCGGAGAATTCTGCCGGTCTGGCCGGAATATCCAGAAATGTCGATCTTTCTATAAGAAAATACACACTTAACGCTCGTATAGAAACCGTCAAGAGTACAAAATCATTCAAAGACTCCGTCAGCAAAAGATGTCTTGTTATTGCTGACGGTTTTTATGAATGGCAACATCTATATGAGGAAGGCAATTTATTTGAAAAGGACCATTTAGTCAGAAAGAGTAAAAGTTCGGCAAAAAACGGCAAGATCCAAAAGAAAAAATTCCTTATAACCCTTCCGGACGAAGAGATTTTTTCATTTGCAGGTTTGTACTCTTCATGGACTAACCCTGTAACAGGTGAAATTTACAACACCTATACCCTGCTTACAACACAGGCAAATGAGTTAATGTCCGAAATTCATAATGCAAACAAAAGGATGCCAGTTATTCTGAAACAGGAAGATGAAGAGAGATGGCTTGAACATTGTGATATTGAAGAGTTCGCATACCCGTACAGCGTGCAACTGCTGGCAACTCTGGCAGAGTGATTAGTAACCTCTTTAGCAGAGTTAAGACACATCCATACGGATTCGCCAGTTCATTGGCAGAAGGTTGTTTGCACGACTTCCCAGGTTTTTTACAAAACCAAGTCCAAGACCATTATAGGTAACCCGCAGATAGCCCATTGGTGCAGCATTTAAATAAATGGCGTTACGGGAAAGATACTTTAAAGCATCCTCCTTTGTCAGTTCAACTGATGGCCACTCCCCCTTATAATTTATAGAAAGCGCATACTCATGTTCAGGTTGCCCGTTTGCCGTTGCCTTTTGCTTTATACCTGATTCATCTTGCCTCCCGTTTGTTGCCCCTTGCCTATTATTGCCCACTGACTCATGTCTCTTACCTAAAACCTCCTCTACCTCTCCCGGTTTTTTCAACAGCGAAAAGAAAAAACCTTCTCCCTCAGCCAAACCCGGGAAAAACTGGAAACCTCCCTCCTTAGTTGATTTTATTCCCCATTCTTTTACCAATGACGGGTTGAATTTATCCTCTTGTGAGTTTTGCCTGTAAAATTCATATAAGTCAAAAATCTCTGCTCCGTACTCCGATTTAAGCCAAGCCAGGTTCCCGTCGTTTTCGTATAAGTTAAAAGTACAGGTTGAGTAGGCCAGAAGTCCACCCGGTTTTAAAGAGGTCCATATATCTGACAGAATTCTTCTCTGACGCGCTGTACACATTTTCACACTCTCTTCTGACCATTCTGCAATTGCAGATGGATCCTTGCGAAACATACCTTCACCAGAACAAGGTGCATCTACCAGAATAAAGTCAAACGGACTTATACGGCAGCTAATCGATTTATCCACAGAAAAAAAAGCATCCTCAGACGAATCTTGTCTTCTTGCTGACTTTGGATCACCCTTCTTTATTTTTGTATCTGAGTCTTTTCTATTGATTTTTGCAGAAAAACCACCCGGATCCATATTTGTCACCACAACTGAATGGTCACCCCACTTAATGACGTTCTCCCTGAGAGACGCAACTCTTGTTCTTATTACCTCGTTAGCTATCAGTTTTGCCCCTCGAGGCATCATGGAGATCAGATGAGTCGTTTTTCCTCCCGGAGAAGCACACAAATCCAGCAAATTCCTACAATTTAAAATATTAAGCACCGGTTCCAGTACCGCGAGAAACATTGACGATGGTTCCTGCACATAATACCCCCCGGCATGCAGAGTGGGATCAAGTGTAAAGACTGGCCGTTCTGAAAGATAAAGACCATCTTTGCACCACGGTACTGGTAAAGAGCTGAGACAACATGGTAAATTGGAAGGTTCCGGCACTTCAGGTAGCTGACGCTTTACCTTAAGTGGGTTACCTCGTATTGATATCTTAGGTTTGGTATTTTGAATGGCATCAAGAATAACAGGTGTATCTGCAACACCCGCGGCCTCGGTAAGATACTCTATGAACTTAGCTGGTAACATTATGTATGTTATCTTGAATAGCCTCCAGATCTGAAGACCTCTGTTGAGTAATTTGTTCCCCACATATCATAGCGGTTAAACTGGTCAATCAGCTTAAGTTGAAATTTAGGCCAGTTCTTATGCCTTCGCTGTGACCAATATACCTCCGCAATTGCCGAGAGTCTTGGGAAAACACCATATTCCAGAGCTTTAACGTTAGAAAAGTATTCTGTCCACATACACCCTTGTCCCCCAAGAATATTTGTTGCTGCAGACTCTGAAACACTCTCAGGGACAGGCTCAAACAAATATACAGAATCAACCGGTACATACCAGTTTCTGTGACATAGAGAGTCTTCGTTATGCTTCTGTGCAATATTGAAATAGCTGTGCAACATAGGTGTAAGAATTGCCTTATGCCCCATTGCTGCAGCCTTCCAGCCATGTTCAGCATCGCGCCAGCTCATAACAACGGCACCATCTACCAATCCTCCCTCCATAATTTCGTCCCATCCAACCATCTGACGACCACGTGCAGTAACTACGGCTGCGATTCTCTTTACAAAATAACTCTGCAGCTCATCCTCGTCCTTTAGTCCGTATCTTTTCATAAAGTTCTGAGTTTCTGACGATTCTTTCCACCACTTCTTTGAACATTCGTCTGCCCCAATGTGAATGTAAGGTCCGGGAAATACATCCATCAGTTCATCAAAAACATCCTTGAGAAATGCAAACACCTCCTCAGATGGAGCCAATACATTGTTCTGACGGTTGAAAATACCCCACGTAATAGCAGGTTGTTTTGGTATTTCAGGAGTGGTACTATATTGAGGATAAGAGGCAATAATTGCCATCGAGTGTCCGGGGACATCAATTTCGGGAACTACTGTTATATATCTTTCTGCTGCATATTTAACAACCTCCTTCATTTGATCAACTGTGTAAAAGCCACCATAACGGGTATTGTCAACACCGGTTCCGGGGAAAATACCGATAATGGTCCCTGCCCTCCATGACCCTATCTCGTTGAGTTTAGGATACTTCTTGCTCTCCATCCTCCAAGCCTGGTCGTCTGTAAGGTGCCAGTGAAAGTAGTTCATCTTGTGTAAGGCAAGATAATCTATATATTTTTTAATGTATTCCACCGAATATATATGTCTTACTACATCCAGATGCATACCTCTGTAAACAAAACGCGGGTAATCCACAATTTCTATCGACTGAACAGGCAGAGAAACACTTTTTGAGTTCAGTACAGATACCGGCTTTGTAGTAGGGAGCAGCTGGATAAGTGTCTGCACAGCATAGAAAAGACCCTGCGGATTTGCACCTGACAAATTTGCAACGCCATTTTTTATGGAAATCGAGTAAGCACCCTCCCTTTTAAGATCTGAGGGGCTAAACCCTGCATGAGCATATGCAATATCTGTTATAGCCAGATTTATATATTGCAGAGTTTTTTGTTTTTTTGATTTATTTCTGGGTTTTTCTGCAACAATCTTAAGATTGAATTCGTAATACTTTGACAAATAACTATTTAAAAAAGCAGCAGATCTTAGCTGGTCGGCATCAGATGCTACAATCAAGGTGTTGTCATTAATCTCAAATGATGTATCCCCCGATATTATCTTAACCGGCTCGGGGATAACTGAGACTTTTAAAAACTTGCTGTTTGATGTCATTGCTAAAGAATTATCGTACGATAACAGAAAAAAAAGCACAAATGCAAAAAGTAGATTTTTCATTGCTCATTTTATAAAGGATATATAAAAATCAGAATATTACCTTATCACTCCACTAAACCCTTTTTCGAGTTCATCGGTAACCTTATCAATAGCATCCTGAAGCCTTGTTCCCAGCATCATCTTAAAGATACCCGATAACTCTGCATCAAGTTCCAGATGAAATTCCGTTTCGGTTTCATTAACCGGATTTAACAATACCTTAAAGACAAATGCAATAGGGCTCTTTCCATACTGGACATATTTGATGGAACTGAACGGAATCCTCTCCTCTACCTTCAATCCCATTTCAAAACCCTGTACTTTTGCCAGAAGTGTATCTGAAGTCGATTTAATTTCAGATTTTTCCAGAATGCCTTCAGGCAGGTTCCGGGTGAAGTTGTTTAAATCCGAAAAAAGTCCGAACAATACATTTGACGGTTGCCTTACTACTACATTTCTCCCTTTAACCTGAGTCACACCCATACAATTAACATATTACCGCATTAGCAAATTAGCACATTAGCATATTAGCACATTACAACCCCTCACGACCCCATACTTCCGGACGATACCTCCACTCTCGAAGTGTATCCACTTCGTTCTGAGCAATATATTCACAAGCCAGTGCCTGATCTATAAGTGCATCATAATTAGTCAGAGTTCTCAATTCACAATTTGCGTACTCAAATGCTCTGCGTGACTTGTCGAAGTTATATGAGAATATTGCTACCATTCCCAATACATTGGCCCCTGCCTTAGAGAGACAATCTACGGCAGAAAGAGAACTACCACCCGTAGATATAAGATCCTCCACAACTACTACATTTGCTCCTACCGGCAACTCTCCCTCTATCTGGGCACCAGTACCATGATCTTTAGGCTGAGGACGTACATAAATAAAAGGTTTGTTCAACTCTTCTGCAACGAGAACGCCCCAAGCTATGGCTCCGGTAGCGACTCCTGCTATAACCTCCACTTTCTCATAATTCTGTTCAATTATACGTGCTAAATTCTTGCTCACAATTGCCCTGGATCGTGGATATGACAATATCTTGCGATTATCACAATATATAGGTGATTTCCAGCCTGATGCCCATGTAAAAGGTTTCTCTACGCTCAATCTGACAGCCTTTAAATCCAAAAGTTGTTTTGCAATTATTTTTTCAATAGATTCCATAAAAAAGTATCTTTGTGCAAAGATAGTAAAACAATCCAAAATTAATGTACAGCATATACTTCAACAATCGCTGTCTTGCGGTTTGCTCAAATTCTGAGCAGTTTCTGAACGACACCGATGCAGTAATATTCAGCCCATCTTCTACTCACATCAAGTCCGGCAAAACAGGTAAAGCTGTACAGCATTTGCATAACCAGAATCTTAAGCAACACACGGCTGATTCTACTGATATTATAGCCCCTCCTATACAACTTAGTCAGATGGATCTCTCCGACCTTCCTGCCCTTTTCCAAAAGACACCCAGCATAAAAAAACTGTATATTCCTAGTAATGAAGAATCTGTCACATTTAAACGACTTTGCACAAAGCTGACATCTATCCATGCGGGCGACGGTCTGGTTACCAATAAGATGGGTGATTATCTGTTGATTTTCAGACATGGTGTCTGGGACTTGCCAAAGGGCAAACAGGAACCCAACGAAGACATCCGTCAGGCCGCCCTGAGAGAGGTTGAAGAGGAGTGCGGTGTTCACGATCTTGAGATAAAAGAGCATCTGTGCGATACATATCATACATACGAACTTAATGGAAAGTTCATGCTCAAGTGCACACACTGGTACAAAATGGAATATTTGGGCAGCTGTCCCGACACAAAACCACAGACCGAAGAGAGTATAGAACGCGCAATCTGGGTTGCCCAAAATGACCTTCCAAATTACCTTTCCCATACCTACCCATCTATAAAAGAGGTTTTCCGTGTACATGCCGGGCGATAGACTTTGCAGTAGTTTTTAGCAATGCTCTGTTTTCCTGCTCATTACAAAATATTATTAGAACGATAATAAAAATATTTTCGCTTAATATTCTAACTATTAACTAATTGCTAAAAACTACTGCAAAGTGCGTTTTGCAAAATTTCAAAATACTTTCTAGCTTTATCTGGTAAAATTTAATGTGGGAGAGATTATGCAGGAAGGTAGAAAAAAAGCAAGGGTACAATCGGGAACAATTCACGTTTATATTAGAGGCAATAGCAGACATAACGTCTTTTATGACGACCTTGAAAGAGTAGTGTTTCTCAAACACTGCCAAAGAGCTTCTGAGACACATAACACAAAAATTACAGAATTTGCTATGATGGATAATCACTTCCATATGCAAGTCGAAACGGAAAATCTTTCTTTATTTGTAAAAAGTCTGCTGCAAGGGTATGTGCAATGGTATAATAGGAAAAATGGATTATCTGATAAATTGTTTAAAAGTCCATTTAACAGTTCAAGCAAATATTCAACCGAGTTGATAATTGAAAACAAATTATATATCCTGCAAAATCCTTTAGCCGAGGGTATGTGTGTATATCTTTCTGATTACAAATGGAGTTCATATAAATTTCATTTTGGCCAGAAAACACCATTATCCAAATATATAAGTGTAGACACATCATATACCGACAATTACTTCAAATCTTTAGGTGCTCTAAACAATGCAATTATAGAAAAAGCAAAAAGGACAAAGAAGAGTTCAGTGAATAGGGACGACAACTGGAATAAAATAACTGACTATGAATTAGCAGAATATATTCGAAAGATTATTTTAGCCGATAATATTTTCCAACTAAACCAAGACGAAGTAACAGTATTAATTAAACGACTTTACAAAGAGACTAATGCTAGTTTCAGACAAATTTCCACTTTAACTCATGAAAATTACGATTATGTGAGAAAGATTTGTGGAAGAGTTTGACAAACTTCAGATCGTTACCGCAAATCGGTAACGTTTAGGCCATTCAAACGTGATTCCGGAAATGAGAAGTAACTGGCCGGCCATACCTTTTTTTCCATAAAGTAAGATATCCTTACGACATTCCTTGTACCGTTTTTTGCAAGGTATTCCACAGCCAGAGGTTTCAGGGAACTCTTCTCTACAACCAGAGTTATAGAAGTATAAGCCAGCTTTTTGTTGAAGGGTTTCAGTTCAATTTTCCAGGCAGCCTTGCCCGCTTCAGTTGCAGAACGGGGTTTTTCGCTATATGTGTAGCCCTTTTCCAGAGAGGTCAGGAAAGCCATGGGGTTCTCAGTGAGATCAGTCTGAGAAGGATCATTACCCGTTATTATAATTTCCTTATTAACAATATTATATATCCATTTTGTAACGCCATTGCAGTATAGTTCCATCTGAGGATTTGTCAACCTGAAAGATTCCCCCTGCGATTGAACCACACCTGTAAATTCAGATCCATCTACAACCATTGAAAACTTCATCTCAAATGCCGGATAAGATTTTAATTTTGCCGTAAACTGACGTAGAATCTCAGAATTATTAGCCGGGTTATTAGATGTTTGTGGTTGTCTGGATGATGATTGTAATTGTTTGTCTGTAATTTGTTGCTGCTGATTTGGTGCTTCCTGCCTCATAACTTTTGTTTGCTCAAGATTCCCTATGGAAGTTGCAGCACAAAGCTCAAGCGTCGGAGCAAAGAGCAGAAACAAGAAAAAAGATGACTTTGCAGTAGTTTTTAGCAAATCATTTAAGAACAGAGATATATGCAATAAAATTCTAGCCATTTTAAATATTATTTTTACAACACACTATATATTAATGCTTTGCTAAAAACTACTGCAATGTCTACTCCAACGAAGCAAGTATGCGATCCAAAGAGTTGAAATCTGTTATCAGAACCTGACGGGCCTTGCTCCCTTCAAAAGGGCCGACAATACCTGCAACCTCAAGCTGGTCCATTATACGTCCGGCGCGGTTATAACCAAGATTCATCCTTCTTTGTATAAGCGAAGTGGAACCCTGCTGGAACTGAACCACCAGCTTCGCAGCCTCTTCAAAGAGCTTGTCCCTCTTACCAAGATCTATCTCGCCGGCACCCGACATCTCACCCTCCTCACCAACATATTCCGGCAAGAAGTGTGCCGTAGAATAACCGCGCTGAGAGCCAATAAACTCACAAATTCTCTCAACCTCAGGAGTATCTATGAATGCACACTGCACACGGGTAAGCTCACCACTATTAGAGAAGAGCATATCCCCACGACCAATAAGCTGGTTTGCACCAGTAGTATCCAGAATTGTACGTGAATCAATATTTGAAATAACCCGGAAAGCTATACGGGCAGGGAAGTTGGCCTTTATCAGACCAGTAATGATATTTGTGGTCGGCCTCTGAGTTGCAATCACAAGATGGATCCCTATGGCACGAGCAAGCTGAGCAAGACGAGCAATAGGCTCTTCAACCTCACGACCGGCAGTCATGAGAAGATCGGCAAACTCATCAATAATTACCAGAATGAAAGGCATATAACGATGCCCCTTATTAGGATTGAGCCTGCGCGACAAAAACTTCTCGTTGTACTCTTTAATATTACGCACATGAGGAAGTTTAAGAAGGTCATAACGAGCGTCCATCTCAATGGTCAACGACCTTAAAGTATATACAACCTTTTGAGTGTCTGTAATTATAGCATCATCAGAATCAGGTAGTTTTGCCAGAAAATGGCGCTCAAGTTTGGCATATAGCGAAAGTTCTACCTTTTTAGGGTCAACCAGAACAAACTTCAGTTCAGAAGGGTGCTTTGTATAAAGTAACGATGTTATAACAGCATTAAGACCAACAGATTTACCCTGACCTGTTGCACCGGCAACAAGAAGATGCGGCATTTTTGCCAGGTCAAATGTAAGAGCCTCGTTAGAGATAGTTCTGCCAAGCACAACCGGCAGGTCAAAGTTGGAGCTTTTAAACTTAGGATCCTCCAGAACAGAACGCATCGGTACAATACTGGGCTTGTCATTTGCAACCTCAATACCCACAGCGTTTGTTCCAGGAATTGGCGCAATGATCCTGACACCACGGGCTGCCAGAGAAAGTGCGATATCATCTTCCAACCGCTTAATCTGAGAGATTCTTACACCAGCTGCCGGAACAATCTCATAAAGAGTAACTGTTGGACCCGTACGTGCGAAAATCCGCTCTATAGCAATTTTATAATCGCCTAAAGTCTTGACAATTTTGCGGTTATTTTTTTCTAGTTCATCATGAGGAACCTTATAAATCTTATCCTTATAATCGTCCAGGAGGTTCATAGGAGGAATCTGGTAATCCGACAAATCCAGACGAGGATCAAAAAGTGTGTCTAAGGATCCCTTGGGTAAATCCTTCAGGAAATCACCCTCGTCATTCTCGACCTCAACCTCATCATCTTCATCCAGTTCAATCTCACCAACCTCAAAATCTTCAGGCTGTGTATTTCTGTTGGCACCGGCAGCGGATGCTCCCTTGGCAGATATCCCTGAAGCAGCAGCAGCCGCATCATTAACCGACAAGTAATCGGTCCCCTCAACCTCGAACACTACATCCCTGTTTATTGCATTAGAATCGGATATTACAAATGAGCCCGGCACATCCGGAGAAGTTGAATCATTCTGAGAATCAGATTCAGAAGCAGAAGCTGACTCAGCAGCAAGAGCAGCAGCAGCTGCAAGAGCGGCTGCCTTATCGGCCTTACTCTCTTTCGGTTCTTTGGGTTTTCTGTGGAAAATGCCGGCAATAAGATCATTGAACCATATAACAATCTTGTAGTTAAGAATTACGAGCCAAAGCATAAGTAAAACCACAACCACTGCACCTGCACCCATTGGCCCCAGCATTGAGATCAGCCACTCATTTACATAGTATCCGTACGACCCCCCTACTCCATTTCCGAACCATGTGTCAAACTTTGTGAAACCAAAAACATACGAGAAAAACACAGATAATATTATAGCACCAAAAGCCGACAGAAAAAACATTCTCAGCAGCTTTACTTTTCTTATTTTAAGCGAATAAATAGCTATACCCAAAAAGAAAAACGGAATAATGAACGCTCCCAGCCCGAACAGTTCAGAAAGGAGAAGGTTTGCCCAAAAGAAACCAACTTTGCCCCCGCCATTCTCTACAGGTACAAGATTGCTCCACACATCGCTCCGTGACAAAAGCGACTGATCCTCTGCCCATGTAAACAGATAGGATGTAAGAGCGACAAATGTGTAAATAGCTAAAGCGGCAAAAAACAGGCCGTTAATAAGACGAAACGCCTCTTTCCCCTGAGGAGGAGGGGCAATTTCACCATTTGCAGAACTTTTCTTCTTAGCCATATATAAAAACTATTATACTCAATCAAATAAATTATACTCTCTCTATCATTGCACCGATTGCGTTCAGTCGCCCGTCAATATTCTGGTAACCTCTGTCAATCTGTTCAATATTTTCTATTATACTTATACCTTTGGCACTCATTGCAGCAATTAGCAATGCAATACCTGCTCTTATGTCTGGTGAAGCCATGCGGGTACCTTTAAGACAAAATGCACGGTCGTGTCCTATAATTGTTGCCCTGTGAGGGTCACACAAGATAATCTGCGCACCCATGTCTATTAGCTTGTCCACAAAGAAGAGCCTGCTCTCGAACATCTTCTGATGGATTAGTACTGAGCCCTTTGCCTGAACAGCAGTTACAAGGAAAACGCTCAGCAGGTCAGGAGTAAGACCCGGCCACGGGGCATCGGCAATAGTCATTATCGATCCATCCAGAAAACTCTCTATCTCATAATGATCATGCGCAGGAATAAATATATCGTCACCTCTGCGGTCAACTGTAATACCCAGTCTCCTGAACTGAGCAGGAATAATTCCCAGCTCATCATAGGCCACATCCTTAATAGTAATTTCGCTTGCGGTCATGGCAGCAAGACCAATAAAACTGCCAACCTCAATCATATCCGGTAATATAGTATGTACACAACCTGCAAGAGATGTAACCCCTTCAATGGTAAGCAGATTTGAACCAATACCTGTGATTTTTGCTCCCATGCGGTTGAGCATCTTACATAACTGCTGCAAGTAAGGCTCGCACGCAGCATTGTAAATAGTTGTAACCCCACGGGCAAGAACCGCAGCCATCACTATATTTGCTGTACCTGTTACAGAGGCCTCATCAAGAAGCATATAGCAACCTTTAAGACCATTGGACCTCAATTCAAAAAAAGAGCCACTGCTTTCAAAATTTAATTCAGCCCCAAGTTTTTCAAATCCAATAAGGTGAGTATCAAGGCGTCTTCTGCCTATCTTGTCGCCTCCCGGTTTAGGCATATAAGCAAATCCAAAGCGAGCCAGAAGCGGACCAACCAGCATTACAGAACCCCTTAGTGCGGCTGACTTCCTGCAGAACTCAACAGACCGTACAAAATCCAGGTTTACGTTTTTTGCGCAGAATGTGTATGACACAGGTACATTGGGACGCATATCTGGCACCCGTTCCACTTCAACACCCAGATCGACCAGAAGTTCTATCAGTTTATTTACATCCAGAATATCGGGAAGATTATGAATTGTCACCTTTTCATCAGTCAGCAATACTGCAGACAGAATTTGAAGAGCTTCATTTTTAGCCCCTTGCGGAATAAGCTCGCCTTTAAGACGGTGCCCACCCTCAACCTTAAAAACAGCCATTATTTTTTAATTTATTATTTTCTCTTTGTAATCTTCTTTTTCCCGGGACGGAAGCCGTTGCTCTTGTTGTGACCACCCGAATGACTGGTAAAACCAGTATTATAGGAAGAAGCGTTGTTCACAGAAGGTACAAAAGCAGAAAGATGAAGATCTTCAGGAACCGTAATCCTGCCTTCCGACAGAATATTAATATCCTTGAAGATAGTCTCCTCAGTAACAGTGTCCTTGTTCCATATAAGGTACTGCTGACGCATGTAGTTAGCCAGAATAAGAATCATGTTCCTGCGAACTTCATCCTCCGGTTTATTGGCAACCATATCAATCATATTCTGTATGTTGCGTCCGTAATGGGCAGCCTTGAGAGGAGATTTTTCCAGAGGAATAGGGTCCGGACGTGTGGCAAATGTTGCCGGTGTAGGAGTTGGATAAGGAGAGTCTATATCGATTTCAAAATCGGAGATAATCTGAACATGGTCCCACAACTTATGCCTGAAATCACTTATATCTCTTAGAGCCGGATTAAGAATACCCATTGTACCCACAACCGCACGGATCTGCTCATTACGCTTTTCTCTGTCCGGGATATCCTTCACGTACTTTATCATCTTCTGTACATGCCTACCATACTCAGGCATAATGAGTTTAATTCTTTGAGTATTGTAATCCATTATAACGATTTGTTAAATTTTATTAACATGAGACAAAGATACATAAATTTTGGCACCCAGCTCCTCTAAATAGAGAGTAACAAGTTTGTCCTCCACTTTAAGAACCTCTCCCTTCTTATTCTCCATTGCACCGTCTAAGATCTGCACCCTGTCGCCGGCAGAAATAATCTCTTTGTTCTCTGCAATAGCAAGAAATTCCTTTATTGCATCTATTTCCGTATCCCTTACAACAGCCGGTCTGCCCAGGTAAAACAGAATTCTGGAAACTCCATAGACAAGAAGCAGTTCCCTAAGTTTGTGTTCCGGTATCCTTACAAAAACATAGGAATTGAAAAGAGGCATTTCAACCTCCTTAACCCTGTCACTCCATTTACGCTTAGACTTGTGAAGAGGCAAATAGACATCCACTCCCATATCCTTCAAACGATCAGCAACTCTCTTTTCTGCCCTTGCAGAGGTATACAACACGAACCAACTCATAAAACCCTGGATTAATCACCTCACAAATATAAGAAGAGTTCGATTAAATTTCTCTATCGATCCGCCTTGCGATGTCAATAATTTCTAAAATAACCGAAGAGATTTTATCGAGACTCTTTGGTAATCGGGAGAGCTTCGCGGTACGTGCCTTTATCCTTTTTGATAAATCAGAGAGTGAAATTGCAGACGCCTTAATCTGGGAAGCAATTTCTTCTCCAATCTTAGTAATCACAACACGTTCCCTCTCCCTAAGATCTGCCGATGCACTCTCCAGACGTGCCAGATCGGTCTCCGAAACTCCCTTTGTAAAACGTAATCGTTCAATCTCTTCAAGAGCAAGGCGAAGCTCTCCAAGCTCCTCAGTTATTCCATTTCTTTTTGTTTTCATACTCGTGGCACAATATGTGGTATCTTACTATAAATAACCATGTTGTCCAAACATATTTGATCTGTTTATTTCCTACAGATCCAACTTCCTTACTGCTAACTTCAAGGCATTAATCTCATCGTCAAGTCTTTCAATCTCGGGATATAACTCCTTGATCTTCTTTCGTCTGACAACCTCTGTTGCAACCTTGCTGTGCGCCCTTGCCAGGGCTTTTGCGGCACTCACGCTTCCGGAGCGTATAATTGACAATTTATTAACCCTATCCAACAACAAAAGATACTCCTTATCGCCTGTAAAATCCCTGTCGGCACCCGATTTCAAGTATGACAAATAACTTGCATCCAATCCTTTAGATTCATTTTCAATTAGTTCACCTACAAGTTTTGAAGAGAGAATTTTGACCATGCCGGCCGAAACAGTACTTACCAGAGAATCACCTGCAATTATATACTCCCGTACAGCCTTTGTCTGTGCGCTTCTTACCCAAAGCTCGGCCCCGTAACCAACAACCCTGCCAAGAGCCTTGCCAACACCAAGAGGCAAAGGGTCAGACACATCCAAAAGATTGTATCTGTTAATCAGAGAATCCAGGTTTCGGCCGAGCGACCGGAACTCCCTGCCGGTATTGTTGTAGCGGTCCGAATGAGACAACGACTTAAGGGCCCTTTGATATGAAACAAGAATTTCGAGAGAAATATCCATCTTTTTTGCCAGCTCAAGATCTGCTGCCAGAGCCTTGCTGACAGAGTTCAGCTCCTTAATTCTCAGTAGCGGGTCGCTCAGAGAGGCAGCATAGAAGCAACCTCTGTCGGCCCGTATTTTTGCCATTTCGACAAATAATAAACTCGGATATTTTGCAAAACTGTCGCAAGAGTTAGAAAAACTCTGAATGGTACCCATCTGACTCATTGAGAGAGAGGCACAACTTGTAAGACCAAAAACAGAAACTCCAATGAGTGAACCAAATAATACCCCAGAAAACAGAAAACGGTTCATAGACTGCATCATAGCCCAAAGAATTAATTAAACATCAAAAAAATCAAATATTCAACATAATATTCAGGATTGTTTCTGAGGCATGCCCGTCGCCAAATATAGAAGGGAAATGCAGCTCCCTGCCAAGCAAGGTATCGTATCCCGATACTATTTTTTCATAATCGGCATCAACAAGCAATGCAGAGCCACACTCTACAATCTCCACCCATTCTGTCTGATGGCGAAGAATAAGAGATGGCTTTCGGAAGAAGAAAGCCTCCTTCTGTACACCTCCGGAATCTGTTACAACCATTTTTGCACCTTTTTCCAGAGTAATCATCTCAAAAAATGAGACAGGAGAAGTTAGACAAACTCTCGAAGAATTGGTGATTCTATCATAAAGTTCTGCACTCAACGACTGCTTTAGCATTTTTGAAGTTCTTGGATGAAGAGGCACAACAATAATTATATTTTTATTATCAGCAATATCTGCAAGGGCCCTGAAAATATTGCTTAGTCTCTCACTATTGTCAGTATTGCTATCTCTGTGAATTGTTGCCAGTATGAACTTCCCCGGTTCCAGCTTTATGTGGCTGTATTTTTCGTCAGATGTGAAAATCTCATTCAGAGGTGCTACGCTATGAGCCACCTCCGCAAAGAAAAGTGAATTGTCGAACATAACGTCTCCTGTATGGAAAACGCCCGGATTATCAATGTCGAAAGGGCCCTTTGCTACCATATCAAACCCTTCGTGTACATTAAACCCCTCGTGCGCAAGATTTTTCATACCCGCAACCGTCGGTGTAAAAAGAAAAGTAGATGCGTGGTCGCACATAATGCGGTTTATCTCCTCCGGCATAGACTTGTTGAACGATCGTAACCCAGCCTCAATATGGGCTACAGGAATATGCAATTTGGACGCAGCAACAGCTCCTGCAAGTGTAGAGTTCGTATCACCATAAAGAACAACCATATCCGGTTTCTCCTTTATCAGAACCTCCTCTATACCACTTATCATAGCAGCCGTCTGAACACCGTGCGACCCTGAACCAACATTTAAGTTATAATCAGGTTTTGGAACTCCAAGTTCATCAAAAAAAATATCCGACATATTTGTATCATAATGCTGTCCGGTATGAAGAATGATCTCCCTGACCTGTTTTTCACATTTATTTGCATCTATGCATTTGCAATGATTTCTTATTGCACGCGAAAAAGCCGCCGCCTTAATTATCTGCGGACGAGCACCAACAATTGTTAGAAAAGTAAGAGGAACAGACCTTGACAAAATCTTATATGTTTTAGTATTATATTCTTATCCAAAGGTATACAAAAAAGAAGAATTTCCTGAAGTTTTATGTAAAATTCAGACGGGACAATTGTACATGAATTCTCAACAAAACCAAAAACTCACTCAATAAATACTTTCTATTCGCTTACCATCAGATTAACAAATATATACCAGATATTGCGGCGCGGAAGCAGCAAAATCTATATGGGAAATTTCGACAGAGGGAATTCACAAAAAAAAAGCTGTCTCAGAATATATCCGAGACAGCCATAGGCAGTAATTTTAAATTAATACTTAACCCTAAATTAATCCAAATGCTATTTACTTAACTCTGCCTTTAAAAGTTCCTTCAATTTAGGGTCTGATGGTCTTGGAGCATCAACGGTCACAACGTTACCCTTCTTGTCAAACACCATGAATCTTGGAATTCCGGTAATCTTATAATCCTTACATATTTTACTCCAACCACTTGCAAAAAGCTGAACTCCGCCAAGTTTCTCGTCTGTAATCATCTTGAGCCATTTATCCTTATCCTTGTCCTCATCTACCGATACACTCATAACAACCAGATCTGTCCCATGCATCTCCTCTTCAAGTTTTTTAAGCGAAGGAATCTCACCCTTGCAAGGGCCGCACCAAGTTGCCCAAACATCTACAAGAACCACCTTTCCTTTAAAACTACTTAAAGATACCGGCTTACCAGAAGCATCTGGGTAGGTGAAATCTGCAGCAGGAATGCCTGATTTTGTTGTATATAGCTCAGAGCCTTTGGCCTCCAACTTTAATTTCAGATATGGCTCAACAAAATATTTACTGTAATTTTTTGTAAAAGTCAGATAATCATCATATGTTTTAATTCTATTGAGTGATGAATAGCAAAGATATTCAGCCTTTTGCCTGTCTGTGGAGAGTAAACTTAAATCCTTGTTCACATCCTGAGGTTTACTATTTCTGTTGGCGAAGCTTACATACATTGTGAGTGTACGTATTCCATAAATAGTATTGAAAACATCATCGTCAGGAAACCTGTTATCTTTCACTATAGTCGAATAAAAAGCAGGTAGACTGTCTCTCGATGGATGTTTTGTCCTAGGGGTGTAAAGCATGTTAATTGCTAACATATCTAAGTCATAACCAACCATATTAGCCAAAACTTTGTTGAACCTGACATTTGGTGTGTTTATACTTTTGACAAACTTTTTTGCATTGTCGGCCAAAATTTCAAGGTCAGGAAAGAAATCTTCATATGTACTTCTAGAAGTATTAAAGTACAACGCTTTGTCCTTTACAATCTTAGATAAATCCAGCCATCTGCCAAGCAGAATATTTTCAGGAGTATTTTTACCTGTGAATGTCATATGCTTGCCATCCAGCACTACCTCAACCACATCGCCGGGTTTAAGATACACAGGATTCTGACCATTCATTAAATTCTCAGACCCTATTGCAAAAAATCCTTCGTAAGGAATGCTTACTAAAAAACCAAATGACCCATTTGCACCATAATTAGTTGTGGCAAAAGTCTTTAAAGTTCCATTATCAAGCGATAGCAGGTTGATGCTTACTTCACCCTTAAGCGGCGACTTATTCACACCAAATATTGTAACCATGTTTCTGTTAGCAGGAACCATCTGACCAAATGTCAGATTCCATGAGAAAAGCAATAGAAGTATTGCAAGTTGTTTTTTCATTTATTAGTTTATTTTTTTATTGATTGATATTTTCTTCTCTGTTTCCTGACTGAATTATTAGTAATCAGCAACTTTTCATTTAGTTCTATAAAAGTCTGTTTGCCTGCAGAGTTCCGTTAGTTTGCAGGAAAGAGTCTTTTAAGAGACCATCAATTACAACTTCAGGAGAACTCCGCACAACAGACAAATATTTAAAATGATGCAGGGAATGTTGAATGTGAGATTGTAGGGAAAGTAAACAGTACGTCACCGGCCCTGCCTTTTCCTTCGAGGATTAAAGCAGGGGTCGTTTCAACATCACCTGTAGATTTAACATTATACATTCTCACTTTGTAATTTCCTGAAATTGTCGTTCCAACTACAAAATAATTGAAGGTAGTAGCAGAAGTCTTTGGAATATGCTTTATAAAAGAGACTGTCTCGCCGGCAGGTATAGAAATTCCCAGATCTACATTAGTGGTCCTCTTGGCTGCCACATTTCTCATATAAATCTTACCGCCGGACACAAAATACATAATGTCCAGACTATGGTTAGAAGTATACATGCTTGCATTAAATGCAAGGTCGCTGGTGGCCAGAGTATCGTTTGTTATCTTCAATGAGATACTAGAAGAGCTGTTGAATCCCTCAACTTTGGAAATAAATTTTACATTAGGGTTTGTCTTGTCCTTCATTACAGCAAAAAAGTAAGTGTCGTATAGCGATCTGCTCCCCATGTAGAGTATGGTCTTGTTATTGTTAAATGCACTCATCTCGGTTACGGTCTGGTTCTTTGCAGGAATAAGAGTAGTTCCAAACGGAGGCACTATCACAAAAGTGCTTGAGGTTTCATCAAAAGACAAAGGGCCATTTGATCCATGAAACGCACTATATTTAGAAAGATAATATGGAGTATAGTTGATATCTATCGGGAATTCCATCCCAAACTTACCTGAGTTTGCACTCATTCCATAAATACCAAAAGCTCTTCCGTGATTAGTTGTCCATAGGCCCTGAAACGTAGCCATGAACATAGTTGGTGCAAAAGGTCCGCTGATTTCCTCATAAAACATATCCCCAAACCCATGTTCTACTTTTGCAGTAGAGAGTATCACAGCCATAGCATCCTTATCTGTAACAGGAAACAGAGTTGTTGTGTTCACAAACCTTCCTGTAGAAACATCATAAGCTTTATAGTTGCTGGCCACTGTCAAGCAGGAAGCACTCCCTTTAAGCTGTTTGCCGTTAATGGCTAGCAATACATTTTCTATCTTATTGTTAGTTGCATCGAACAAATCAAGGTCACATACCTCACCTTCATTTTTGAGCACGTACCATCCATTATTGAATTTGGTAACAACATTAAGAGTCGACTTGAAAAATCCAGTCACACCGGTTTTTTTGTTTTTTGCCATAAAGACCAGACCATATGTCATTGCCTTCTTTGTAACCAGATAGTTCACCAGATCCTTACCGGTCCTCTGAATAGTATCCATCACAGGAGCATATCCCTGCACGTTTGTCTCATAAAGGGCATAATAGTATTCAAACTCTGCAGGTTTGTTAGAAGTAACAGTAGGAGTTAAATTTAGTTTGTCCACCAACTGAATAGCTGTGTAGCTTTCCTGAATGCCGGTAATAGAAATTACCTCTTTATCGGTATAATCGTAGTTCCCCAAATCCTTGAAACATGAAGTAAGAGTAGCTACAACAAATACATAAATAATAATATTATATACTTTTTTCATATTAAATCATGTTAAAATTTTACTAATTCACCAAATTCGTCGGTAAGAGGAACACCCGGGTTTGTAGGAACCTTGTTGTAATCGGAGAGCATCTTTGCAAGTTTGGCCTTCCAGAAGGTTATCTCGGCATAGTCCGCCATAATAGGAGTCATGAAAGGATCGTCCCATTTTTCTCCTGTCTGCTTAACCATCCAGTCATGTTTGACATAACTGTATTTGCCAAAGTAATAAGATTCAACAGAGGCTGTCCATAAATTCGGACGAATAAGTCTGTCTGCAATATTTACCTTTCTCCATATCTTGGTTTTCTCACCCAGCTTGAAGAAATCATTCTCTACAACTTCCAGCTTGAGTGTATAGATTTTGCTCTTTAGAGTAACATCCCTCAGAACAACTACCGGAACCCTTACATAAGCTGTTCCTGCCTTTACTATATAATGCTTCTGCAAAGTAGGATCGTCAAACGACTTGAAATGAACTCCGGCAACTGCATTTTCTGCACCGGGTATTGTCACCTGTCTTAATTTGAATGGTCTGTCGGTGTCAGAAACCTTACCCATTGTGTAAAGGTCAAAGAAAACGGTATCTTGCAGTTTACTAGCAGACTCATATACAAATGTATAAGACTTAAGAGTGTCGTTAAGCTGATAGTTTGTATTGTAAAGATAATTTGTCGCAGGTCCGAACTGAAGTCTGGCTTCAGCGTCGTACAACATGTAGTCGTCGTTTGTACAAGATGCCAGCAAAAGGGCCAGACAAAACGATAATATGTAATTTATTCTTGTCATATATTCTAATTTTTAAAAGCTACTGGCTGATTTCTGATTTTGGAAGCGGAACAACATAATTGACCACCATAGAGCTTGATGAGAACAAAATATCTGTTCTGGGCGAATTGTATCTTTTATACAAATAAAACATCTGACCCTCGGCATAAAACTCCTTACGAAACTCAGTAAGGATATCTTTTTTCAGAGCAACTATATCTGAAGGCAGAGCCTTTGAACTGATACCCCTGGTTGAGCGGTATTCGTCCCATAAAGGTTGAACACCCGTTCCTGCTTCAATTGCAATCATATAGAGTTCGCTAAGACGGATAAGAGGAATCTGCCTGTAATCGAAATTAATGCTTGTAATTGTCTGAGGTACCTGATACTTCTTGATTATATGGCAACTTGTACCATTGCCAAGAGTAATAAGCTCCCAAAGGTTCAACTCTCTGATGTCAGTACCCGTGTTGCCGAACATAGTGGTTTTTATATTAGTTATTGTACTGCCTTTCTTTAGTGTACCACTGCTGAAATTGTTGGTATATTTAGTGTAAAGAGAATAATCATGCAGGCAGAAGATATGTTCACTTGGTAAAACAAAATTCTTTGAACCAAAATCAGCTGTCGAACCTAAGGTGAATTTTTTGGTTCCATCCGGATTCTGTGCATTTATTACAGCCATTGCAGCATCATAAGCCTCCGTGTTGTTTCCGAACCAAATATTAGCCCTGGCCTGTAAAGCCTTTACTGCATAGAAGTTCATCCTAATGACCCTGTAAGCAAAGTAATCACTTACTGTATTTGAACTCTTATTGGCAGCAACTGTTGCGTTAAGTAAAGGATCTACTGTTTTAAGAAGGTTTTCTGCATCTGTGAGGTCTTTTAAAACAGCAGCCTTGAATTCTGCATATGAAACCGGGATATTAATATCTTTTGAGACTCTCTTTACATATGGCAGCTTAGCTCCTGCACCATCGGGCAGAGTTGGAAGCGGACCAAACATTCTTATAAGGTCGAAATGGATGAAAGCACGCAATGCAAGAGCCTCTCCCTTAACTATTTCATACATCCCTTCTGTCCTGAAGACACTCTTGTTTGCATCAATATTTTCAAGAATAGCATTAATATTTACAATAACATTATACTGTTTTGCATAAATAGCATCTATCAGAGCAGTTGCCTTTTCGTCGGTATATTTGTGAAGTGATAGCGCCTGCTCAGCTGTAGCGGTGTTTACATCCCACAAAGCAGCCATATATTCTATGTTAGAGAAGGTCAGTCCGGCACCGTAAAGAGTCGGGTTTTTTAGCAGAGTGTAAACACCCGACAATGCATCCTTGAACCCTTGTTCAGAAGAGAACTGGCTCTGAGTTGGCATTTCGGTTTTTGGATATACTGTGAGCCAGTCGCTGCAAGAGCCCAAAGCAATCACAATTATAAGTCCGTAAATTATATTTTTAATTTTCATCTTAAGATCTCCCAATGGTTAGAATGTTATGTTCATAGAAAAGTTGAACTGTCTTGAGAACGGATATGATAATCCACGCTCCCTTTTTACAGTAGAAAAATAGAAGAGGTCAGATGTGCTGGCTGTAAACAGTATATTATCCACCTTAAGGTTTTTCATAATACTCAGGGATTTTAACTCATATTGAAGTGTTATGTTCTGACAATTGAAAACATTCTCTTTCTGAACAAAGCGCGATGTCTTTAATGTAGCAGTAGTAACATCAAGCCCCTTAAAAGCAGCCATATCTCCAGCTTTGCTCCATCTGCCTGTATATACCCTTGAATCTACGTTCCAGCGGTAATCAGCATTTTCTACCTTATCTATAAGAGTATTGTTGTAAGTATAACCACCATACTTGTATCCAAATGAGGCATTAAGTGTGAATCCCTTGTATCTTAACATAGTACTGAACATTCCTTGCAACCTTGGGTCAGATACACCGGAAGCTACAATGTCTTTGGCATCCCACACATAGGTAGGCTCCCCAAAACGATCTATGTAAACCTCTTTACCATTGCTAGGGTCGATACCTGCAGAACGCACCACCCATAAAGTGTTTGTAGAGTATCCAGGTTTGTAAAGGATATTAGGGTTGGAAACCTTCGCGGTCTCTATCGATTTCTGAGCATCTATAAGAGCTTGTGATATCTCAATAATCTTATTGTTGTTCTGTACCGCAGCAGCTGTTACGTTCCAGAAGAGACCCCTTTCAGTATTTCTTATAATATATGCAGTTGCCTTAACCTCAAAACCGTGGTTTTTCATCTCACCAATATTCTCAATATAGCTTGTAAAGCCATTGGAAGCCGGACTGCTGATAGATGATATAAGGTCAGTGGTTTTGTCAGAATAGTAATCGATAGTAACAGAGTACCTGTTATCAAGGAACTTTGCCTCCAGACCAACGTTGGCATTCATTTTTTGTTGCCACTGCAAGTCTGAGTTGCCAAGTCCCATGAGTTCAGATGCAAGCCAGTTATAATATTTATCACCTGTAAAATATTTATAGGTCGATATTGCCTGGTATGCGCTGAAGTTTTGAGAACCTGTAGTACCTACGGAACCCCTTATTTTAAGGAAGTTAATATATTTATTCCCTTTCAGAAATGATTCATTATGAAGGTTCCATCCAAGACCAGCAGACCAGAAGGGCGCAAAACGCTTGTTTGAACCATACTGCGAAGATCCGTCGGTCCTGCCTGAGATATCTATATAATACTTGTTGTCGTATGTGTAGTTGAAGTTGGCAGTAATACCCATCGATCTTACCATACTCTCGCTACCGCTAGGTTTTGAATCTTTTGCATACTGAAGAGCCATCGAGATAAAGTCAAAACGCTCATTACTGAAACCTTCTGCCAGAAAACCATAGTTTGTGCCACTGTTCTGTCTCATATTGTAATCGAGACCTGCATAAATCATATGCTTGCCTATAAGCTTATTGTAACTGGCATTCAAACTGCCATCCACATTCAACCCCTTACCAATTGAGTATGAGTAACTGCCCTTTCTGAACATGTCGGCCTCGGCATAATTTGCAAAGTCTGTATGATCTGCCGGTTTAAATATATCAGTCTCTCTGATGTCTTTTGAAAGTCCAACCCTTGCCCTTACTGTAAGTCCGTTGATAACTTTCCATTCCAGTGAGAAGTTATTTGTGATATTTGTGGAGTTACCTCTGTTAAAAGTATTCAAAGATGCATTGTAAAGCGGGCTAGTTGGTAATGTGCTCCATCTCTGATATGAATCGGTGTTACCTGAATAGCCTACCTGTTTCAAAACATTCCCCTCTTCGTCATGTGATCTCCAGTAAGGATTCATTCTTACATATTCACTGAATGTACCATAACGCGACTCATTTGTATTACCCATACCAATCATGATCACATTGGTAAACTTCACATTTTTAAGGAAATAAGACAAATTGATGGTCCCATTGAATGTCTTCCTGAAAGACTCTTTCATAACACCCTGGATATCGTTGTATTGTGCAGACGCAGAGTATCTGAAAGTTTTATCTCCACCTTCAATTCTAATATTGTGTTTCTGACCAACACCCACCCTTAAAGGTTTTGAGAGCCAGTAAGTGTTCACACCACTGTTAACCTCGTCAAGAAGATAATTATAATATCTCTTAAGTTGCCACTCATTCTCAGCTCTTGCTGTTTTATAAAGACCCACTCTGTACTCCAGAGCAAGCTTGTCTTCTGCATTAAGAACTTGATATTGTGTCAAATCTGGTGTTTCTACAGTAATATCACCCCTGTAGTTAACCCTCAGTTTACCCATTGCCGGCATTTTAGTAGTAATGACAATTACACCATTTGCACCTCTTGAGCCATAAATAGCCGTAGCTGATGCATCTTTAAGAATTGTAAGTGACTCTACTTCATTGTCATTCAGATCATAAAGCTTTTGCAATGTTGTTTCAAAACCATCAAGGACAACAAGTGGAGTGTTCATTCCGACTCTTGTTTCATCTTTCAGTTCAGTTACATTCGGAACACTTGAATTACCCCTTATCTGAAGTTCAGGAAGCTTGTTAGGATTGGAACCATTAAGGTTATTTTCTATGATATTAATTGAAGGATCAAGATTATGAAGCGACTGTATAAGGTTTCTGTTTCCATTCTGCATCAACTCTTTACCGCTTATTGTCGAAGCAGCTCCAGTAAAATTTTCAGCAGATTTTCTGAAGATACCGGTCACGACAACCTCATTCATCTCAAGAGTTCTGCTCTTTAGTGTTATGTTTTTCAGCATTCTCAGTTCGGCCACAGGAATACTTAAAGTCTCATAACCAATAAAAGAAAAAACAGCTATTGCATTTCTCTTATCAGCAGCAACCGAGAAACTGTACATTCCATTCTCATCTGTTGAGGCTCCAATTTTAGTCTCTCCCTTGAGATAAACCGACACAGCCATCAGCGGTTGTCCATCTTCATCTTTTACAATACCGGCAAGGTTTATCTTTTCATTATCCTGCCTTGTATTTGGCGACATAATAACATTATTATTCTCAAATTTTAAGTTGAGTCTGTTACCTATAATATCGTTAAGGAATTTGCTCAAAGTGATATCCTTGCCGGAATAGGTTACTGCAGGAATACCCTTCAGGTGATCTGCATTATAGATAAAGTTAAGGCCTGTCTGCCTTTCAATTTCGCGAAGCGCAGAACCCACCGGTTCATTCTTGAAATTCACGCTCACCTTTAGATCGTTTTGTGCCGCCAGAAAGTTTAGCGAGCAGAATAACATAATACCCAGCAATAGAGATTTTTTAGCATAGTGCCATAGATACTCCAATCTACCGGGAACAGGGTTATTCACATAACCTTGATTACATTTCATAAGCATTAATAGTTTAGTTAATAGGAAGTTATTAGTTTATTATAAGTACGTTGTTTTTACTTTATTATGTTAACTTAATCCGACAGATAAAATTTAATCCGAAAGATAAACGGTGTTGCCTCTGCGTTTATAATTTATAGAAGTAGTCATCTGCAGAAGTCTGAAGACCTCGTCAAGCGGATTGTTCTTTAAGGCTATTGTTGTGAATTTCATATCCTTTACAGCCTGAGATTCAAACTCCACATCAAAATCATACCAACGTTGAAGGACGGTGACAATATCTTCGAGTCTGCGTTCCCTGAACTTGAAGACACCCATTTTCCACAAAGAGTAGAGTTGAACATCATCGTCAAAAACATTCACCTTCATATCGTATTTATTCATGACGGCACATTCGCCCGCCTGCAACACAACAGACTCCTGCGAACCCGTAGTCTGCAATACAATGCTACCCGAAATAAGTGCCGTAGTTGTTGTGAAATCTTCAGGATAGGCAGTTACGTTGAATGTTGTACCCAGAACTCTTATATCCTGGTTCTCGGTAGATACAATAAAAGGTATCGTGTCCTTTGTAACGTCGAAGTAGGCCTCACCTTCAATCCATACCTTTCTCTCATTACCCTGGAACTTTAAAGGAAACTTCATTTTTGAATTGGAATTCAACCATACTACAGTACCGTCCGACAGTACAATATAGTAGAATCCTCCGTGCGGGACCTTGATTGTAGAATAATTGACCTCTTCAAAATCGCCGGAAAGAGTAAGGTAATCCATAACCTCAACTTTAGGGATTATAACCTCCTTTCCATTGCTCTTATAAATTTTGGCAATATTGGAACTCATAACAACAGAGTCACCATTTGGCAAATCCATTACTGCAATCTCTTTTCCCGGAGGGATTGTTTTTTGAAAATAGGGGTTATCGTAAACATAGAAGATTCCTGCTCCAAATAATAGAGGAAGAGCAATAATTGCAGCATACCTCAGCATCCTTCGGAAATTGTATCCCTTTGAATGCCTTCGGCGGCTCGCCATCTGCTTTTCCTTAAACTCATCGCGATTGTAATGCTTGTAAATCTCATAGAGTTCAAGAGCAGTCTTGAGCGTGTTGACTGTCTTTAGAAACTCCTCTGCATTATCATCCTTAACCCACTTTTCGAGCCTAACTTCCTCATCGCTGTTTAGAGTACCAAGTCTCTTTTTAACGATCAAATCAATAATTTCTTCTGTTAACATAATTTGTGTGTCTATTAATACAACACCAAACTATGAAAAAATCATTAGTCTTTTTTGAATTATTTTATAAAATTTTGAAAAAAATTATTCGGGCATGTTATTTTGATTGTCCCAATATCAGGAAAAGCCCCTTAATATCCAGTAGAGTTCCACAATAAACAGCACAAATACAAGCAGATACTTCCTAAGAAGTTTAAAAGCCAAATACATGTGAGCCTTAACCGTATTTATAGATAATCCCATTTCGTCGGCAACTTCCTGATAATTCTTTCCCTCAAGATACACACTGTTTAGCACGTCGAGAGTTTTTGGCGGCAACTTGTCCAATGCCTTGAACAGAGCCCTCAGTCTTTCATACTCTTCAAGTATATCTTCATTTATCTCTATTTCCGAAGAGATTACCAGCTGTCCATCTTTAAAATGTCCGTTTACATCACCCTCATTTATATCTATAGTACCGGTTCTCTTGTTCTGCCTTCTGTGATTCATCGCCCTGTTGTGGACACAGGTAAACAGAAAAGCCTTGTTATACTGCCTCGAAGATTCCTTCTCCCAAAGTTTCAGGAAGGTTTCCTGCACAATATCCTCAGCAACCGCGTATGAGCTGACAAACCTCTTTGCATAGAGAACAAGCATAGAGAAATATTTGTCAAACAAAAGGTCGATAGGTTCTTCGGTGGTAAGTGTCATATTAAAGGTTGCTGTTGGGTGGGGACTTTGCAGTAGTTTTTAGCATCTTGCTGAATATTTGATACTTACAAGACAGCCTCAGAAACACGCAGACACTGACAAATATATGGACACAGATAATAGATTATTTCCCAATGAGTTGCTAAAAACTACTGCAAAGTTATACAAAAAAAGAAGACCCCAAAAAGTCTTCTTTTTTATAACTTGAACAACCGGTTAAAAATAACCTGATTGTGATTTGCTTACGCTTCTGCTACAACTTTCGGAGCTTTTGCAGCCCTTGGAGCTTTTGCAGGTTTTGCTTCCGGAGCAACCTCTTTTGGTATCTCTACCACAGGTTTAGGCAAAACAGATACAAATGATTTGTTGTTTGCTTTCTTGCGGAAAAATACGACACCGTCAATCAATGCATATAGTGTATGGTCCTTGCCAATTCCTACGTTGTCACCCGGACAGTGTACTGTTCCTCTCTGGCGGATAAGGATATTTCCAGCTTTGGCGACTTGTCCACCGAACAATTTAACGCCTAATCTCTTACTGTGTGATTCGCGGCCGTTCTTTGAACTACCGACACCTTTTTTATGAGCCATAATCTAAAAATTTTTCTTTTAATAATTAAGCAATCTCTTCAATCTTGATTTGTGTCAAATATTGACGGTGACCATTTTTCTTGTCGAAACCCTTACGGCGAATCTTCTTGAATACGATTACCTTTTCACCTTTAAGGTGCTGAAGAACTGTTGCTTTAACAGTTGCGCCGGCAACATAAGGAGATCCGATCTTTACAGATCCATCTTCGTCAATAAGTAAAACTTTGTCAAAACTTAGAGAAGCACCCTCCTCTGCCTTAAGGCGGTTTACAAAAATTTTCCTATCCTTCTCAACTTTGAATTGCTGTCCTGCAATATCTACAATTGCGTACATAAATAAATATAATTTATAATTTTGACTGTAAGCGGTTACCAATAAGTAACTCTTTATCAATGGCTTAACAATCTTCTTCCTTTCAATTTGGGAAGGCAAATATATAATTAATTCTTTATTCTACAAAACTTTCTTTATTTTTGTGTTGCTCCCATTCATATTTATCATGCATTTTAAATATTTGAAAACTTTACATGGATTCACCGTTTATATTCAATAAATACGTCACCGGTTCCAACTTTATCCCTAGAGTAAATGAACTTACAGCTCTTGAAGAAAGAATAAAAAAAAGAGAACACTCTCTGGTATTTGAACCACCCAAAAGCGGTAAACGCTCCCTTATACAACAACTGTTCATAAAGCTCCGTCAGGATTCGTATAAATTCAGGGTATGCACAATAGATCTGTTTAATGTACGCACAGAAGAGGACCTTTTGTTCAGTATAAGAACCGCACTGGTAAACGGTTTTGCTAATACTCAGGTAGAAAAGGAGATGCTTGAAGAAGATCTCATGCTCGACCATATAAGAGAGATGACCGAATACCGCGACCTTGTCCTGAACTTATCAGAGGCTCTCGCAGCAAAATTTGACACAAACGTAATTGTATATTTTCAGGAGTTCCAGGAGCTTTTAAATTTCGAAAAGC
This sequence comes from uncultured Muribaculaceae bacterium, assembly GCA_964599025.1. Classification (GTDB taxonomy): domain Bacteria; phylum Bacteroidota; class Bacteroidia; order Bacteroidales; family UBA932; genus Bact-08. Next base: position 35,497 of record CAZREC010000013.1, read on the forward strand.
CCGAAGAGACACTTGCTCTGCTCGAGCGTGTATGGCGCACACATACACACTCAACCTACCTTATAACAGGCTCCTGCGTGAATGCAATGAAGGAGATATTTGTAAACAATAAGAACTTCTACCGCTTTGCAGCAAGGGTCAAGCTCGAGCCAATAGAAGAACGACTATTCTCGGAATTCATAATAAAAAACTTTCTGAAAGCAGGGCGCGTTGTTTCGAAGGAACTTGTAACACAACTATATAACTTTACAGAAGGCCAACCATTTTACACACAGCAACTTGCAGAAATCGCATTCAATCACACCCGTGGATTTCTAACCGAAGCCCTACTTCATGAATCGTTTGACGACCTTATTGAGTTACACTCATATCTTTTCCGTCAGACCACCAGCCGGTTAAGTTACTACCAGATGAACTTCCTCAAAGCAGTTCTCGACGGAGTTACCAAGTTCAGCGCAAATGATGTGCTCACCCAATATCAGTTCAACTCCTCAGCAAATGTTGTCCGCCTCAAAGATGCCGTCCAGAAAAAAGAGATACTGGAACAAGAGGGTGACAAATGGTTCTTCCTCGACCCAATCTTCAAGGTCTGGCTTAAACGTGTTTACTGGAACAAGTAAGATATGAAACGAATTGTCATTGCCGTAACCGGTGCTAGCGGACAGATATATGCAAAAAAGATAATCGAACGACTTCGTTCTGTTGACGGCGGCGTTTCGGCAAGCATTGGCACTATGCAGACTGATGTAATTTTCACCGACACCGCAAGGAGCGTCTATCTCGATGAAATTGGCGAGCAACCTCCACAAACTCTCATAGATAACAACAACTACTACAATCGCAACGCATCAGGTTCCAACGCCGCCGATATAATGATAATAATCCCATGCACAATGGGCACAATCGGACGTATCGCGAGCGGCGCCACTACCGACCTCATCTCACGAATTGCAGAGGTACAGCTCAAGGAGAGAAAAACACTCATAAAAGTACCACGCGAAACCCCCTACCCCCTTATAACCCTTCCCAA
>CAZREC010000014.1:0-36437 GCA_964599025.1 uncultured Muribaculaceae bacterium
CCAGAGATAGCACAGTTATACTAGTTGCCACTTCCGGTGATACAGGGAGTGCGGTGGCAAACGGATTCTATGGCATAGAAGGCATTCAGGTGGTACTGCTTTACCCTTCCGGCAAGGTAAGCCACATTCAGGAGCAGCAGCTTACAACTCTGGACAAGAATATAACCGCGCTTGAAATCAACGGAACATTTGACGATTGCCAGAGACTTGTCAAACAAGCATTTGCAGATAAAGAGGTAAAAAGTGCACTTAAACTCTCCTCTGCAAATTCAATAAACATTGCAAGGTTGCTTCCCCAGTCCTTTTATTACCATTATGCCTATGCTCAGCTCAAAGACAAAAGCAGACCTGTTATATTCTCCGTACCGAGCGGTAACCTTGGTAACCTTACAGGGGGGTTACTGGCTATGGAGATGGGTTTGCCAGTACATAAATTCATTGCGGCAGTTAACGCAAATGATATTCTGCCACAATACCTGCAAACAGGTAAATTTATTCCAAAACCATCTGTCCAGACAATATCAAACGCAATGGATGTAGGCAATCCGAGTAACTTTGTCAGAATTGCAGGTATCTACAACAATAGTTTGGAGAGAATTGATTCTGTTGTATTCAGCAGGTCATATTCCGATGTGCTGACAGAAGAATCTATCAAAGAGCTATTTACAGAATATAACTATGTCGCGGACCCTCACGGAGCAGTTGGTTATGCAGCACTAAAGGATTATGTCAGAGAATTCCCCGGAGATTACAATTCTATCATTCTGGAGACGGCCCACCCTGCAAAATTCAGTGACACTGTCGTAAGAATCATTGGTAAAGAGGTAGATATACCGGAGAGACTAGCTCAATGCATGAAAAAAGAAAAGAGATCAATAAAAATATCTTCCGGTTTTGAGGATTTTAAATCGTTCTTAGCTACTTTTGCAGCAGATAAAAATATAATATGAGCGATGTCCTTAACCACGAATGTGGAATTGCACTGGTTCGGTTGTTAAAACCGCTGGATTTTTACCAGAAAAAATACGGATCATATCTTTATGGACTAAACCGGCTCTATATCCTCATGGAGAAGCAGAGGAACCGTGGCCAGGAGGGCGCCGGAGTGGTGGGTGTGAAACTGGATATGCCTCCGGGATTCAAGTATATGGACCGTGTACGTTCTTGCGGGACCAACCCGATACAGGAGGTATTCAGCACAATTCATGAGCCACTGCGTACCGGTGATGTAAATGCAAAAGAGGCTGCTTGGGCGAAGCAGAATCTACCTTTTGTCTCTGAGGTATATCTTGGACATCTGAGGTATTCGACTTTTGGCAAGAATAACATAGACCTTGTTCATCCTCTAAAGAGGTCGAGCAACTGGCGCAGCCGCAATCTTGCTTTGGCTGCCAACTTCAACCTTACCAATGTAGATGAGCTTTTTCAAAGCCTCATAAAGGCCGGGCAGCATCCGCGCAACTATGCCGATACTGTAACTCTGTTGGAAAAAGTCGGCTATTACATGGACGGCGAGATACAGAACAAATACCATCAATACAGAGATGAGGGAAATACCAAGCTTGATATATCTCCTATGATTGAGGAGAATATGGACTGGGTAAGTATACTTTCTAAAAGCAGTGCACATTGGGATGGAGGTTATGCCGTTGCAGGAGTTGTAGGTCATGGTGATGCATTTGTTATCCGTGACCCGTGGGGAATACGCCCTGCTTATTACTACAAGGACGATGAGGTTGTGGTTGTAGCATCGGAAGGGTCTGTTATAAGAACGGCCTTCAGGGTAGACGACACCAACATTCAGGAGATAAAACCAGGTTATGCTCTGATTATCAAGAAAGACGGCACAACTACAGAGGAGATGGTCAGGGAACCGGAGAAGAGAAGCAGCTGCTCATTTGAGAGGATATACTTTTCACGGGGAAATGACCGTAACATATACAAGGAGCGGAAGAAACTGGGAGAGTTACTAACACCCCAGCTAATCCAGGCTGTTGACGGAGATCTGGACAATACAGTTTTCTCTTTTATCCCAAATACCGCTGAAACTTCATTCTATGGAATGGTCAAAGGGATCCAGAAGTATATGGTGGAGGAGAAGATGCGTCAGATTAGGGCAGGTAAGGATTCGTGGAGCGAGGAATCTCTTGGGGAGATTATCTCCCGCGAACCAAGAATTGAGAAGATTGTAATAAAGGATGCAAAGCTACGTACATTCATAACCTCCGACGGGGACCGGGACGAGATGGTGGGGCATGTGTATGATGTTACTTATGGTGCAGTAAAAGAGACTGATAATCTGATTGTTATTGACGATTCTATTGTCCGCGGAACTACTCTTAAACAGAGCATACTCAGGATACTGGACTCACTGAATCCAAAACGGATAATTATTGTCTCCTCTGCCCCTCAGATCCGATATCCTGACTGTTATGGTATAGATATGACACGAATGGGTGAATTCATTGCCTTCAATGCCGCAATCGAACTTTTAAGAGAGAGAGGAATGGAGAGTGTAATTGACGATGTCTATAATAAATGCAAGGCACAGCAAGGACTACAGAAAGAGGAGTATATTAATTATGTAAAAGAGATATATGCCCCGTTCTCATATGAAGAGGTCTCCGGCAAAATTGCACAAATGGTTAAAAACGACCATATAAAAGCCGAAGTAACAGTTGTGTTTCAGACCGTGGAGAACCTGCATGTTGCTTGCAAGGAGAACAGCGGGGACTGGTATTTTTCGGGGGACTACCCTACCCCGGGCGGTAACAAGGTTGTAAACACAGCATTTATAAACTGGGTTGAAGGGAGAGACGAAAGATCGTATTAAATACTCCTGTCTATTTGAAATTATTCGTAATTCGTTGTCTGTCTTCTTGTTCCTTATCATTCTTATGATAAAGTTCTATTAGAATTATCTTCTTTTCCTGATCGAAGTATGCATATACAAGACGCAAGCCGGAGTTAACTCCCCTGCCTTTTAGTGATTTACAGGCAATTTTCTTGATTTTTATTATACAACTTTGCAAACCCAGATTGTCTATCCTATAACTGAAGGGAGGTCTCTCATCTGGAAAAATCTCCAAAACCCTCCTCACAATTTCAATGTCGTCAATAAGAGTTCTGTATCTTTTCAAAAGGGTTTTCATTTCCTTTTTAAATTCCGGCAGCTCATCAAAGTTCATAATTCGTCTTCATTATTGTCGTAGTTCCTTACAGAATATGGGATATCTCTGTAAAAAGCCAATTCATAATTTATCTCCTCTCCCTCCTTTGAGGCAAGCCATGGAATATCTTTATGAGAATAATTACTTATGGCAGACGCGGACCAATCACTCATCTGGTTAAGGACTCTGTCGATAACCTCCTTTTCACTTGCTTTTAACTCTGTTAGATTAGCCTTTTCCATAGGAATGTAACGGGTTTGAGGAAAACCGTGATATTCAGTTTTTACCCTTTGCAAATGGCCTTTTTCTATCATTTGGGAAATGATGGAATCCAGATTTTGTGGAACCGGGCCATAAGGTAACTTTCTATATGTTGCTCCAGTTAAATGCTCCTCATACTGTTCATAGTAGTTGAAATCAGAAAAATAGAGTAACTTGTAAAGAACCGTTTCTCCAACATTTGGCTTTCCGGCACATCTTTCCAGAATGTAAAGCAAGATGTTCTTTAGTTTGTCTGTTTGCAATACCGGAACAGAAACCCTCTCTGTATTTTGTTTTGATTTTGTTTGGTACATTGGCTCCGGCTCCTGGACAACGGAAAATTCACAGGACATAAAATTGTCCAATGAAAAGCCTAAAACAATAGACATGCTTTGCAGTTCCAGAATGTCCACACATCTGTTTCCCAGCTCTATCTGAGCCAAAGAAGATCGTGACATTTTAATGTTCATTGCCAAATCTTTCTGGCATAACCCTTTCATTTTCCGAAGACTGGCAATTCTTTCCCCAATTTGTTTTTGTGACAATTTTATATTCATCATTACCTGATTTTTCTGCTTTATCATTACAAAGATAATAATGTTTTATTATCCAACATTACAATGTTTGATTTTTATTGAAAATATTTTATAGTTTTACATAATTGTTCAAAATTTCGCCCATATGACCATCACTGTCAATGATTCCATCAAACTCAAACAGCTCGAATTGTCCGATGCTCCTGACATCTTCAGAATCATCGACTCACAACGCGAATATCTGCGTCAATGGCTCCCATTCGTAGATTACACAAAGGAGGTGACAGATACCCGTCTTTTTATCATATCAACGCTAGAGACTTCTGAAAAGAGTCATGACTACACCTTTGTAATCCATCTTGAAGGCAAATTCGTCGGTCTTATCGGTTTTAAAGATACCGACAAGACAAATCAAAAAACTGAGATAGGATACTGGCTGTCTGAGGAGTATCAGAAACGGGGAATAGTCACCCAATCGGTCAGAAGGTTAGTGGAATTCGCATTTGAAGAGCTTGGAATGAACAGGATACAGATAAAATGCGCAACCGGTAATATCCCCAGCAAAAAAATCCCGCAAAGGCTTGGATTCTCACTGGAAGGCATTGAGCGAGACGGAGAACTGCTTTCCGACGGTAAATTCACAGATCTGGAGGTTTACAGTATGTTAAAGAACAATTTCAGAAAGCTTAAATATCAACAATAATGAATATTAAAATCAGACAAGAGACAATATCGGATTACAAACAAGTTTTTGATCTGACAGAACGAGCATTTGAAAAACTGGAGATTAGTGACCATGATGAGCAATTTCTTGTAGTGCGATTGCGAAATTCATCGGTATTTGTCCCGGAACTTTCATTGGTAGCCGAATATGAAAACAAGATTGTCGGACACATTCTTCTGACAAAATTAAAAATCATCAATGGTAAAGAGGAATTCCAATCACTGGCACTTGCTCCCATATCTGTCTTACCGGAATATCAGAACATGGGTATTGGCAGTATGCTCATAGAAGCGGCCCACATAAAAGCGAGAGAGGCAGGCTATAAGTCTGTGATGCTTGTAGGACATCCTAATTACTATCCAAGATTCGGGTATAAGAAGAGCAGCGATTTTGGCATCAGACAATCCTTTGAGGCTCCCGATGAGTGCTGTCTTGCAATAGAACTGGTAGAAAACGGGCTTAAAGGAGTTAGCGGGACAGCGGTATATCCAAAAGAATTTTTTGAATAATTCTTTATCTTTACTTCAATTTTAACATCAATCTCAGATGAACGACAAATCAAAAGAACTCACAGCATCTGTCATACTGATCAATGACAAACTCCATTTCTCAGGAAATGTTGCAGGAAATGAGCCAATATCCATCGACTACACCCCTCCCCTGGGCGACAACCTGGGCTACACTTCACTTGAACTGTTACTATTGAGTCTCACCTCATGCATGGGTAGCGCCATACTCACTTTTCTCAGAAAAATGGGCAAAACCATACTTGCTTGTGAAATTCATGCAGACGGACTTAGAAAGCAAGAGCATCCCACCGGTTTCAGCAAGATTACGGTTAACATTATAGTAAAATCGCCAGATGTTACTGATAATGACATGTTAACGGTTATAAAGCTATCGGAAGATACATATTGCCCGGTTTGGTCTATGATAAAGGGCAACGTAGAAGTTGATACTAAATTTATTATAGACAAATAAACCAGAGATATATGCAAGTTGATTTTTTGCCAATGAGTATGGACCATTGCAAGGGAGCGATGGACATATATAACTACTACGTTGAAAACAGCCTGGCTGCATACCCCGACAAGGCAATGCCTTATGAGTTTTTCGGCAAGTTTATTGAAATTACCAAAGGATATCCTGCTTATACAATTTTTTCTGAAGATGAGATTATCGGGTTCTGCTTTCTGAGGGCACATAACCCTCTGCCCACTTTTAAAGAGTGTGCAGAGATTACCTATTTCATAAAGCATGACTTCACCGGAAAGGGTGTGGGCAAGCTAGCCCTTGACAAGCTGGAATCTGAGGCAAGGGAGATCGGTATTAAGACAATTCTGGCCAGTATATCATCAGAAAATATCCAGAGTCTGTCATTTCACGAAAATAACGGATTCAGGCAATGCGGAAGGTTTGAGAAAATCATAACTAAACACGGTAAACAATTCGATATTATATGGATGCAAAAAAACACAAAAAACCCGGAAGAGCACTTCGATTAATTTTAGGTGTTCTGCTTGCTTTCGGAGCACTAAACGCTTTTGGTGGAGGTTATTACGGAATGAGCGGAGCCGAAGGTGTTCCACTTGAGTGGCTCGAAGGGAGCCCGTTTGACAACTATTTTATTCCCGGTCTTTTCCTCTTTGTAATTATTGGCGGTTCGTTCCTGACTGCCAGTATAGTTGTTTTCTCCGGCCACTGGATATCAAAGTTTTTCGCAATAACTTCTGTTGTCATTGTATATATATGGCTGGCCGTGCAATTGTCTATCATTGGCTATATATCATGGATGCAACCTGCAACTGCCATATTCGGAGTTATCGTGTTGGCATTGGCATGGTTCCTGCCAAGTACCCTTAAACGCGACTGACACTTTGCAGTAGATTTTAGCAAACTACTATATAACAGAGACTTACGCGAACAGTGTTTTGTAAAATTCTCAAAACAATTATGAAGAATATTTTGGAAGCTATCGGTAAAATACTCCTTTACATTTTAGGAGCCATTTTGGCATTTCTATTGTTACTTACTGTTTTTCTGTGGATTATGAGTCCTGGAAAACCAGATCCAGTAACAGGCATTAACGGAGAGACATTCCCCAAAAGCATCTCGACAATAGAAAAGGTGACTCTTGGCGGAGTGGAACAATATCTTATTATCCGCGGTGCGGACTCTACCAAACCTGTAATGCTATATCTGCATGGCGGACCGGGGAGTCCGGAGTTTACATTTATGAAGGCTACAAACAGCTCCATAGAAAACGATTATTTGATGGTTTACTGGGAACAGCGCGGAGCAGGAAAGTCTTTCTCAAAGAATGTTCCTGAAGAGAGCATGAATCTTGAGCAGTTCATTTCAGATACACGAGAGCTTAGTCTGATACTTTCAAAACGTTTCAAACAGGAGAAAATCTTTCTGATGGGTCACTCATGGGGTTCATTTTTAGGTATTCAGACAGCATACAGATATCCTGAACTCTATCATGCATACTTCGGAATTGGACAAGTCTGCGACCAGTACAGGGCCGAAAGGATATCTTTTGACTGGGTTAAAGAGCAGGCTCAGAAACAGAACAACAAAAAAGCAATCAAGAAATTGTCAGAAATGACCTTCCCCGATTCTTTGGCAAATGTAGCTGTATGGATGAAGTACATAATGTACGAAAGGCTGTATGTGTCGAAATTCGGAGGTGGCGTTACACATGAAATGACAAGTCTGTGGCCGGTTCTAAAGATGGTTCTCTGCGCAAAGGAGTATACCTTGGGAGAGAAACTGGGATACATGTCCGGTAGTCTCTACTCTTCCAGACATTTGTGGAAGGAAGTAATAAGCAAGAACCTCTTTAACGAAATAGACAGTATGCAGGTGCCAGTATATATATTTCAGGGGAAATATGATTATCAGACACCCACATCTGTTGCAAAAGAGTTCTTCGATCAGCTGAAGGCCCCTGTGAAAGAGTATTTTTACTTCGAAAATTCTGCCCACAGCCCTGTGATGGAGGAGGTAGAGAAGTTCAATGCGATAGTAAAAGAAAAGACGCAATTAGCATTGGTCAATTAATAGTATGCTCATTTGAATGCTCTGCCAGAGACAGTAGTAGTTCATTAGAAATGAGAAGCATATATATTCGTCTGATAGTCTATTATTTACTAACAGCTTTGCCAAAGGTGTCAAAAAAACGGGGACCCAATTTGGATCCCCGTTTTCACTAAATTGTCGATGTACTACATACATTAAACTCTTTCAGAGCTATTCCTACCTGCTATTTTTTAGTTACACCTGATACATTCCCATGTACCCCCATAAAAGCAAACAGAACCAGGTAACACACCAGAAACAGTATTACGGCTATGGAGCCTGCCTGACTGCCTACCTGGTCGGTGAAGAATCCCATTAGTGGTGGTGCTATTGCTCCGCCGACAACTCCGGTTATCAGCAGGCCGGAGATCTCATTTGCCTTATCTGGGCGATGCTTGATTGCAAGTGAGTAGATTACGGCAAATATGCTTGAGCATGAGAATCCTATCAGACCCAAAACCACAAGGATGCTCAGGTTTGAGAACATGAAAAATAGTACTATTACCGCTACAAGTGCTGCTGTAATGTGTATTCTGAAGTATTTTATATCCGACATTTTCATCAGCAGGAACGCTCCTATAAAGGCACCGACGGTACGGCAGAGGAAATAGACGCTTGAGCCGTAACCGGCAGTCTCAATTGCAAGGTTGCAACGCTCCATAAGCAATTTGGGAGCAAGGGTATTTGTTCCAACATCTATTCCCACAACAGCAACAATCCCCAGAAACAAAAACAGAATTGTCTTGTCTTTCAAAAGAGCGAAAGTGTCACCAACAGAGGCCGATTTAACTTTGTTCTCCTCTTCTGGAACAGGTGTAAGCATCAGCCATATGGCAGCAAGAACTGTTATTGCGGCAAAGATTGGGAAGAGTGCCTTCCAGTTGCCAAAATAGTAGACTGCAAATGCAGCAATGAATGGCCCGCAGAAAGATGAGACTGCCTTTATAACTTGTCCGGCAGTCAGGGAGCTGGTCAGCTTATCCCCTTTTATTACGTTGGTCAGTAGCGGGTTGAGCGAAACCTGCAGTATAGTGTTACCAATCCCTAGGAGTCCAAATGCAATCATGCAGGTGGTAAGATTGTAAGCAAAGAACGGAATCATCATACCAATGATTGTAACAACATTGCTAATCTGAACTGTCCGCTTCCTGCCGATTTTATTCATCAGAATCGCTGTTGGTACAGACAGCAGAAAGAACCAGGCAAACACCATTGATGGTATAAAGCCGGCAAGTGTCTCACTTAAGTTAAAATCTATTTTTACATAACTGGTGGAGATGCCTACAACATCGCAGAATCCCATTACAAAGAACCCGAACAGAACGGGAAGTATTTTTCCCATGCCACTCTTTTTATTATTCAGTTCACTCATGTTTTATAGTTTGAAGTTTAAATTCAGAAGTAAATTATTGAGGTATGGTCCGGTTTTCACTTGCCGCTCCGAATGAAACACTCTCCTCTTGGGACAAAGTAGCTGCGAAAATTGCAATTTTCTGATTTTTAGGAAGTATAACCATTTTGTTTTGTCCATTTAAAGGTATTGCAATCTTATACATATATGTAAATACATACGGTTCGTTGCCAAATGCCTTATTGTGTCTGTGAGCTCCGACGTATCCTATTGTTGCATCTTTGATATAGCCTTTGCCCTGCCATCCCCATTGACCAAAGAATCCGGAATAGTACGGAACAAGACGCTGTATCGGATTATCATCAACTGTAAATGTAGCATTTATGTCGCCTTCAGCAGATGATGCCAGCAGATATAGTGTTTTGTACTTACTGTTCTCAGGTAACATAATTGTATCGCCCGAACATCTCAGAATATTTTTTCGCCCGATTTTTCCAAATCTGAACTCCACGCCCTCATTAACTACCTTTTCAGGCAGCAGGTCAAATGAGTATGAGTTGCCTTTACCGTCAAAATCTGCAATATCTCTGAATCCGTCATTGGTATAACCATCGGCATTGAATTTCAGTGGTATCACCTGGTTTGCAACAGGGGCGAGAGGATTCTTGCAAGATGCAAGTTGCACGCTATATGTCTTTGGCTTAAAAGATGTTGTGTTAACAATTAGTTTGTTGCCGTTAAATTCCGCCTTGCCTATAACCTCTTCAATACCATTCAGTTCAGATGCTGACACTATTGGGGTAGCAAATTCAATCTCTACATTCCCGGCATCTTTTCCCGAAGTTTCATATACCCTGACAACATATTCGTTCTGAGTCTCAGCTTTTTTGAAAGCCTTCACGTCAATCTGAGATGAGCTTACCTTAAGCATAGAGAACTCTTTTCCCGATGCACCACTATGTGCAACTGTATTAAAGGCATACAGAGGATTGTTCTGAGAGGCTGCCATGCGTACTGTTCCGGCCTTTACAAAATCAGATTTATGCCCAACAATTGAATAGGTAACTGTATGGTGTCCGAAATCCTGTTTGCTCTGATATGTATATCTGCTTGTAGTGCCCGGAGTATGCAGAAGAGTAAGTCTGAGTGTGTTATCATTTGGCTTATCCCATCCGTACTTGCAGTTGTTTATTATTGAAACACCATATGAATTGTCCTTCTCCGAGAGGTCAACCCATTGCTGTCCATAAACCTCATAAGCTGTCAGTGTGTTATTTGCGCGTTTTACATTACCTATACCCAAATCATAAGTGGCAAGAGGGTTTGAAATGCTCAAAGGGAATTCCACCTTAAGCAAGGCATTTGTCTGCATCCAGTCTATGTCGGTCTTAACATCTATCCGTTCATCTGCTCCACCATCTGTAAGTGATATTGTCTGGATAAACTTAGATCCTTTATAACTGCGTTCCGTTGTTATTGCAACCATCGCAGAACCTTTTTCCGACAAACTAATCTTAACATCATCACCAATAGCTTCCGGTGCCTGGTCTATGGTACTCTTCTGAATTTCCCATGCCGGCCAGTTTGTAGACATATTCTGAGTAAAGAGTGCGAGTCTAATTGCCTTACCCTTCGCCACAAGCTCTTTGTTGCCTCTTTTATCTACGATGGATGCAATATCGCCTCTTTTATCGAGGGTTACTTTGTATACTCTTTTTTCTATCCAGTTTTCACCGGCTTGAAGAACATTTGATTTGCTATTGCCCGATGGACGGCCATCATAAACTGAGTAGCTCATCGGAGCTGCATCTGCTGCAAATACAACCTCTGCCTTGCCATTATTGTAAGATATCAGCTGCGAATTAACCTTTACCCCTTTTGGCGAAAATACCTGAACTCCCTTTGGTTGTGTTGCAAAGGGTACAATTGCATGAACCATATCTTTGCGTGAGTGTGAAAGAGAGTTGAAAACTACTACCGGAACACCTTTTACCCTTGTATCGAGGTTGCGTGATACTGTAGAAGATGCATAAGTAAGAATGTCATTGAACTGACTCTGGCATATAAGCTCGTCGTTCCATGAAAATGTGTACGCCTGAGGAATGCTTGTGCCGGTAAGGTCATCGTGAAACTGGTGCCATATAAATCTTTTCCATGCCTGGTTAAGTTTTGCAGAGGGGTATTCAACTCCTCCCATCCACTCTGCTATTACCGATGCCCTTTCAGCTGCATCGGCCAGTTGTTCATTACGTCTGTTATAAAGTTTCATTGCCGACTGCGATGTATAGCAGCCTGTTGCATGTACATCCATTAACAATTCGCCATCAAATACCGGTAGTTCAGGATGTTTTGCAAAAGGAAGATACTCCTTGAAAAGTTGATCTGAAGTCGCGCTAACAAGGTTCACAGGCCCTTCTCCCTTTATTCCTCTCTCAACAGATTCAACACTTAAAATTGTAGGGGCGCCTCCTATATCTCCTACTCCATAATATCTGAAAGCCTTTTTATTGGGCGCTTTTGAAACCAGGTCAATTATCTCGCTATTCTTACTTAAGTCTTCGTCGTACCTCTGAGAATAGTTTCTTCCATCAAGGGCAGCTGCAATTCTTGAACCATCAATTCCCTGCCATATCCCAAATGTAAACGGCACCTTGGCATCTCCGTAGAACGGATTTGTGCGCCATTTCAGTTTTTGTGTGGAGAAACCGATAAGACCGCAATGTGCCGCAATTGTTGGCAAAGTATATCCGAATCCAAAGCAGTCAGGCAGGAATATATCGGTCGATTTAACTCCGAACTCATCTTTGTAATACTGCTGACCAATTAAAATATTCCTGAAGAAAGATTCAGGTGATGGTATGTTGGGGTCGGTGGCATCCCATGAGCTACCGCTGATGTGCCATCTCCCCTGCTTTATATATTCTTTGATTTTTGCATACTCCGCAGGATAATACTCCTTCATCCAGCTGTACTTGATACCTCCTTCAAAATTGAAAACATAGTTTGGATAATTTTCAAAAAGCCAGATGTTCTGGTTAAGGGTATTTCTTAAATACTCACTGATTGACGTTTGCACTGTCCAGTTCCATTGAGTATCAAAGTGTGCATTCGAAACCATATATACGGTTCCCTCTTTTTTCTGTGCAAACCCGCTCATAGTAGTAACCAAAAAAAGAATAACTAATAATTTTTTCATAAATATTAAATAACGAATTAAACCATTTAAAAATCTTTCACTTACAAATGTAAAAAAAAGAAGATGACCTGGGTGTGGTTTGAGGTATATTTAACTGAAATTTTCATACAAAATAAACCTCAAACAACGCCAAAGTCAACCCAATTTACTTAACCTGAATCTATTTTTTATACTTGTCTCATTTTTTACCCCTCCAGCTCATATTTACAATCTTTACCAGACCACCCCAGTTCGATTTAGGATCGGCAGTAATAGTTACCGCATTAGGATTAGTATCAATTGTATATTTTCTTAATGTACCTCCTGTTGTGTTATTATATGTGGCTACATACAAAGGATTTGTTGCCGGCTCTATTTGTGTGTCGAATTTTAACATAGAGATTTCGTCTGTACCAAATCCGGCAATTTTAAAGCATTTCTCATTGCCTGGATTATAGTCATAGGCATATAGATCGTTTCCATATACGTAGAAGACAACTGTTCTCTTAGATGAAAATGCATAGAACTTTGCATTTATAAATCCGGTTGCTATACTCTTTACTTGATAAAATCCTCTTTTCTGATACGTTGAAGAGACATAAAATTTATATATAAACGACTGCCCTGCTGCATCTTTCATAACAGCAAATGAATTGCCTCCCGATGAACCGCCATCTACATTCAACGAATTTTCTCCATAAACCAGAGTTCTTCCTGTGGCCTTCTGGTTCCATGGGAAAATATCGGTTCCGGAATCAATTAATGCGGTAGATGCATTATCGACACCTGCTACCTTCATAAACCTCTCGTTTTCTTCATCATACCAGAGAATTCCGCTAAATGAAGTCAATCCGCAGAATAAATATGGTTTTGCTTTAAGAAGCTTACTGTAATTTGATGCCTCCCTGTTAACAGGGTTTGTGTAGTAATCTCCGCCAAACAATGCTGTCATTGCGAAAAACACCATTCCGTTTGAGCAGACAGATGCTCTGTACAAAGTTGATGCATTTTTACCTGTAATATCTTTAATACGAGGAACAACATCTACAGGATTCAGATTATCTGGTATTGGCTCCGATGGAACAACAGAATTTCTGAAAGTGCTGTTGGGAGTTGTTTTCATATTGGTAATATCCAGGTAGTACGAACCTGACTTGGTAAGCACCCATATTTTGGGGTATGAATCTCCTGTGTGCAGGATGTCCACGGCTCCTGTAAGCTGTGGGAGGCCGCTGCTCTTCAGTAAATCTGGAAAAAACATGGTATCGCTGACCATTGCCAACATTTGTCCTTGTACAAACCCCTGCTTGTTCTCACCAATCAGCAAGATACCTCTTGTATAAGCTGTTCCGACAGTTATAGACGATTTTTGCATGAACAGTATACCAGTCTCCTTATCTCTTATTTTCAGATAAAAATCAAATGTCCCTGTCTCCCTGCTTACCGGATACACCAATTTTTTAGATCTGCTAATTGTATCTTTAATAAAGTAGGTTTTAGAAATTGTCCATGCATATTCAAAGCGGTTGTAGTCTGTGGGATTGCCATCTGTCATTGTTATAACCGGATCAATCACCAAAGTATCAACGTCGCTTACAACACTATAGCTCTTTGCGATCCCTTCAATGGTAATTTCATTTATGTCGTGATAATCGTAATTCCCCTTGTCCGTAAAGCAGGAGTACAATAAACATATCAGACCTGAAAATATAATTGTTTTTGTTTTCATATTATTTATGTGTCTATATATTAATTACTTATAATCCGGGATCCATGGTACTCCGGGATATGATTTCCAAGGGACTCCATCAATAAACATAAGCCTGCCATCATCTTCCAGTATAGGTGTGTGGTTATTGTACTGCTCTATCAAATATCTGCCGACAGTCTGATAAGTCAACATCTGCTTGATTAAAGGCATAGTGGTTGTACTCATAAAGTCGTTATAGGTAAAGCCCATCAATCTCTGTATAAGTTCTATCTTCTTCTTTGAGAAAGCACCCCAAAGTCCTGCCTCCATACCGGCTGCATTTACAGAGCCCGGCCAGACTGTCGGCTTAACAAGAAAATCGTTGAATTTTATTGAATGCATTGAGGCGTCAAATTCAGGTACCACAGTTCCGAAAGTCAGTCCGGGAATAGCGTCGAAGTGTTTGAATGAGAGCGCAAAATACTTATTTGGCAACAATCTGAACCCGACACTTTTTTGTATTGTTTCAAGCTCACTTGTTCTGTGTATTTTAACAGGAAGATAAGCATAGTAGCTGTTGGCAGGAATTGTCACCTCTAGCGGGACAACGTCAAAATCTATACCCACCTTTGCTGTTGTACTGTCCAGATTCATCTCAAGATTAACAGTTCTGTCGTAGTCCTTCAACGGACCGGTCGACATAATCTTAAGCTTAACAATTGTATCATTGCCCGGCACTTGCATAAATTTGACAATTGTATAAGGTGAATACGGCATAGATGCCTCTGAGGCCCAGTATTCACCTCCTGTCTGAACTGCAAAGTACACACCCTCGAGGCCGTTATACGACATTATCTCTTTTTCGCAGGATGTCAGTCCGCCAAGAAATGATAACGCTGCAATCAGAAAATATGATATTTTTTTCATAATTATTTTTTTATTACGTTGAAATGTATTTATCTCATAGAAATTTCACTTGTAGGAAGAGGAACCACATAACTATCCAGAGAGATATTCATGTTGCCAGTCGCTTTAAGAGCATTTGGAATGTTGGCCGCAGCAAGTCTTTTGTAGAAATAGAACAGCTGTCCCTCTCCAATCATCTCTCTGCGATATTCTGCCGACAGGAATGTCATAAGTGCATCACGACTGGCCGGTGCAACGCTAAAACAGTTTCTGCTGGTGCGGACCTTATTCAGATATTGAGTTGCCAGAGTCAGATCGTCTGTGCATTCCGATGCTATGAAGTATACCTCACTAAGTCTGATGAGAGGGATCATATATCTCCATGCATTTGTTGTGTTTGAGCTCGGCACATCTTCGTATTTCCTTAAATACAATATATTTGAACCATTTTTATTATAGTTGGCCCATGAATTATACCTGTAGTCATTTTTATCGTCATACATCTCGTTTACACGTCCTGTAGTAAGTGGGCCGTAAGCTGTAAGCAGAGCAGTGGTTGGGTCAAGATTCGGATCAAAGAGATTTGTTTGAAGTGTTTTGCGGTTGACATAATAAAGAGAGAACAGAACCTCTGTGGAAAATACCCTGTCCGGCGATGTTGCGTTAGTAGCATTTGCATTTGTTACAAATGGGAATATTTCTGCTCCTGCAATCTGGGTTTTACTTAATATCTCTTCAGATACACGAAGTGCATTAACCCTGTCGCCCTTCCAGAGATATGCCCTTGCCAGTAAAGCTTTTACAGCAAAATAATTGAGCCTGTACTGACGGTAATTCATATCGTTGTTACCAGACACATCTGCATAATTTCTCACACCGTTTGTAATAACAGGATCGGATGTCTCAAGAAGAGTTATAGCATCATTAAGATCTTTCAGAATGTTATCCATCACTTTTTCAGCAGTCAGCAGAGGCTGCACCTCCTGATTTGCGAGGGTCATATATGGAATGCAGGTCTTGGAACTGCCTGTTGAATAGACCGGCCCAAAAAGGCGGAGCATATCCAGATGAAGCATTGCTCTTAGAGCAAGAGCCTCACCTTTTATCATACCGAAATATGCCCCGGGAAGTAGAGGATTGGAATCGCCACATTTCTCAATAATTATATTGCAGTTACTGATTAATTTATATGTCTTTTGCCATATCAGGTCAAACCCGGTTTTAACATTTGCTTGTGTATAGGTATATTTGAAGTAGTAGTACAAAGGATGTTGTTCAGAAGTCAAAGCATAATACTGTGCCATAACATCAATCATTCCTGCACTTAGATTTTGTCCGTAAACTGTTGTGGAATTAAGTTCAATGTAAACTCCGTTGAGTGCTTTCTTGAATCCCTCTTTGTCAGAAAAAACCATGTCTTCTGTAAGACGATCAGTTGGTGTGACATCAATCCATGACTGACATGAACTCACCAGAAATGATACGGCTATGAAGGTATATTTTAATATATTTTTCATTTTATTCTTGGTTTTACGTTATATATTAGAATCTTATGCCCATTGACATTGATATTGAACGTGCGAAAGGATAATCCAGACCGCGCTCATTCTTTACGGTAGAAATCCTGAAAATATCATTAACATAAGCTTTCACATTAAATGATGAAGCGCCAATATTCTTTAACCATTTTGCTGTACTTTCATAACCTACAGAAATGGATTCACACTTGAAAACATTATTATCGGCAACAAATCTTGAGGAGATAGGTACATCATTGGTAATGGCTATCGATCTGTATTTTGCATTATCACCCGGGTTTTTCCAACGATCGTACAGTGCCCTCTTGTCCTGGTTGAAATAAGTTTCTGTCGAAGAGATATTTTCTACTTTGTCGTACAATGTTTGCAAGAATATCTGACCTCCTATTCTGTAACTGAAAGTTGTCGATATATATAATTTCTTGTATCTTAGAGTTGTACCTATAACACCCTCTACATCAGAAGCTGTGTTTCCAACAACTATTTCGTCGTCATAACTATGAACAAATGTCTGGTAGCCCTGCTTGTCAACAAATATTTCTCTTCCTGTTGCAGCATCTATCCCGCTTGATTTAACTGCCCAAAGATCTGTCGGACTGGCTCCGTTGTAATATCTTACAAGATTCTTGCTTTTGTTAGCCTGATTAAAAATATCCAGAGACTGGTCTATATCGCGGTATTCCGATGTGATATGTCTGAGGTTGACGTTCCCGATCCAGCTGAAATTTGCATTCTGAAGCAATGTAAGATTCATTACAAAAGTCATCCCTTTTGTAATCTGACCTCCGAGGTTTCTTGGTACTGTTGTTGTTCCTACAGAAGATGGAACTCCAATATACACCAGCAAAGGATTAGTGTTTTTGTAGAAATAGTCATAAGTGATCCTAAGCTTGTTATCAAGGGTTGCAAGATCAAAACCGATATTTGCATCGAGTGTCTTTTGCCACTCAAGCTTCCGGTTACCAAAATTGCTTACAATGGTACTTACCCCGAATGGATTACTTGTCTCATTATTATACGAATAGATTCTCATTGAGATATAGTCGCTGAAGTTCTGATTTCCGGGGTTTCCGATAGAACCTCTTATCTTGAACAACTGTATCGCTTTTATTTTTTTAAAGAACTCCTCGTGCTGGAGGTTCCAGCCCAATCCTACTGACCATGTATTTGAGAACTGCTTGTCGGCACCGAATACAGAGGCACCATCCATACGATAGTTAACATCTATAAGATATTTATTTTTAAAAGAATAACTACCTGTTAAATAATAACTAAGTGATCGTCTTTTTGATTCGGTATATGTCGATTTTCCTTTTTCCGGATAACCTATTGCAAATGCAGGGTTACAAAATTCGTCGTCAATAAATCCCACTACTCCATAACCACTGTAGACAGATGAGTTCTCGTCGAATCTTATTCCTGTAACTGCATTAATCAAATGATTCTCGTTAAACACCTTTCCATAGGTAAGGCTGATATCTCCGTCATATTTGAGCGATTGCGTATTCGTCTCATTATAGCTTCCCTTTTTAGCTGCCTCTAAACCTGCAAATTGTGAATTAAAAGGTGATAAAAAGATATCTCCCTTTGTTCCTGATTTACTTATACCTACCCTGCTTCTCAGGCGGAGCTCCTCCATCATTTTCCACTCAATTTCAAAATTGTTTGTTATTGCGGCTGTAGAAGAGCGGTTGAAGTTATTATTCAGCATATCGTAGTAGGGGTTGTATAAAGATGTGTTGCTGCCAAGTAACATTGAAGGGACACCATTATCGTCTGTCTTTCTGAAGTACGGATTTGCCCTTGAAAAACTGGAAAATGGGATTGTCTCTTTCCCCACTTTTGTATAGTCAAAATTGAAAGTATTGGTAAATGAAATTTTACCTGTTCTGTACATAAGCCTTATATTTTCATTAAGCACATCTCTGTCGGAATATTTCATTACACCTTCGGTTTTACCATAACTCATTCCTATCCCATAACGCATATGATCGTCCCCTCCCTCAACAAAAAGTGTATGCTTGTGATTAGTTGCAAATCTTAATGGAACATTTAACCAATATGTATCTACTCCTCTTTCTACCTCCTTCATGTTGTTGTAGTAGAGAATTTCTCTGTTTTCATCAACGATATTACCGGTAACTTTATCTATGGTTCCGTAATTTCCCGACAATCTTTCAAATGTTAGCTTTTCAAAAGAGTTCATAAGGTTATAGTCAGACAGATCGGCAAAACTTAATGCAAAGTTACCGTTGTAATTAACCTTCAGACGACCCGATTCCGGGCGTTTTGTCTCTACAACTATAACCCCATTGGAGGCCTTTGAACCATAAATTGCTGTAGCAGAGGCATCCTTTAAAATAGTGATACTCTGAACACGATCCATGCTGAGGTCACTGATAACTGCTAATGTCGATTCAAAGCCATCCAGAATAAACAAGGGCTGATTTGGGTCGGTGCCATATTGCTCTGTCAGACCTATCACACTGCTTTTACCTCGTATCTCAATGTCGGGCAGCCTGTTCGGGTCAGATCCGAAATTATTGTTCTCGATAATCGCAAATGAAGGATCCATGCTTTTCAGACTCATAAGGATGTTTGTATTACCTATCATCTTAAGGTCTTCAACATTGTATGTAGAGGATGAACCTGTGAAGCTCTCCTTTTTTCTTGTAATGATTCCATTAACAACCAGCTCTTTCATCTCCAGTGCATCGTCCTCTAATACAACAATAAGAGGTAATTGTCCTTTGTAAACGACATCCTTCTTTACCATGCCGATGAATGTGAACTGGATTGTGGCATTTTGTGGATTCTCGACACTGAGTTCAAAATTTCCGTCAAGATCGGTTGCCACCCCTGTCTGTGTACCTTTAATCATCACGGAAACTCCGGGCAATGGTTGTTTTTTTGTATCAGTCACCTTTCCTGTAATCTTGGGTTTCTCTTTTTTTACAACGGTCTCTTGTTTTACTTTCTTAATGTAGATAATGTTGTCGCTTCCAATCTGATAAGTCAGACTTGTAGGTTTTAGTACAGCATTAAGCGCCTCTGTTATAGAGGCATTTTTAAATTTGATACTCTCCACAAAGATCGGATTGACATCATCGTTCGAATACAAAAAACGATACTTACCCTGTGACTGAATTATATTCAGCACATTTTTAAGACTCTCCTTTTTGACGTCAATACTGATTTTGTCCTGCGCAGAAGCATAATTGCCAACGGGCAACAATACCAGCATAATCAGAAAACAGCGTAACTGCTTTAGCATTTTGTTCATAATTTGTTATGGTTAATTTTAAAAGAATGTTCCTGTTAGTAAGCGGTCACAACAACGTTTTTGCCGTTAATGTCAAAACGTACCTTCTCGAGAGCCTCCAGCTTTTCCAGAAAATCAACGACGTTTGTATACTTCATCAATTCCCCTGTAAACCTAATCTCTCCAAGATCGGCAACATCATAGTTTACCTCCATGTCGTACCATCGCGAAAGTGTGTGTAGTATTTCTCTCAACGACTGGTTTTCGAATACAAATTTGTTGTTATGCCAGGCGGTATATAGTTGTGTATTCACATCTTTGACAGTCATTTCACTGTTACTTACATTGGATTGTTGTCCAGGCAGCAACTCTGCATGGCGGTTGCCGGCATCGATTGATACCTTGCCGCTTTCCAGAGTAGTTGTGATATATTTTTCATCGGAATACGCCCTTATGGAAAACTCTGTTCCCAGTACCGATATTACATGATCGTTGGTAACAACTTTAAAAGGAGATTTTTCATTTTTTGTCACATCGAAAAAGGCTTCACCTTTAAGATATACCCTTCTCTCCTTACCTGTGAATGAAACCGGGTACTTCAGCTCACTCTCTGCATTAAGCCATATTTTTGTTCCATCGGAAAGTTTGAGTACAAACTCTCCTCCTCTTGGGATTATTATTGTGTTGTATGCAATTTTTTCTGTTATGACACTCTCATATTTAAGAGTATCGCTTTCTACCTTTATATTGTCCTTTACTATCTGATCCCCGGCATTCTTATCACCAAGCGTCACTTTTTCTCCGTCAGATAATATAAGCACTGCACTCGAGGTTCCGGGGCGGATGTCTGACATTGCCTGATAGACTTGTGTCTGGCTATCTCTGAAATAAAAAAGAGAAAAAACTGTAATTGGTATAGCAATAAGTGCGGCCCATTTTAAAATTTCGACAAATCTGGTTCTTCTTGATTTGTCGATTTTATTACAACACTCCTTGTAGTATTTATCGTAATCGTACTCTTCGAATTTCCTTTCAACGGCATCGGTATTGATATTTTCATCAAGTAACCGGTTATATAGCTGCTCGTTACGTTCTGAACTATTTTTCCAGTCATTGAGATTCCTTTCCTCCTCCTCAGAAATACTATTGTTTTTCCTGGCAAGAATCAGTTCAGCAATTTCAAAAGGTGTATAATCCTTCATCGGTGTTTTTTTCAAATAAGACACCGACAAACAGAAAAGTGGGTATTCCTTTTATAAAAAAGTGTATAGCGACCTGTAAACAAGAGAGTACTTCTCACGCAGTATCCGCTTGGCCTTTTTGCGTTGAGTCTTTACTGTTTCAACCGAAAGATTGAGGTCATTTGCAATTTTTTCCGATGTATCGCCTTTGAGGACCCGTTGAAAAATGTTTTTACACTGTGGTGGCAGCTCGTTTACCAACAAATGCATCTGCCTGTAGAGTTCATTCTCGACAATTTTATCAAAGATGAGCAGATCGTCCTGAAGGTCAATAAATACACTATCATTTGTTCTCCTGCGTTTTTCGTCACGGATATAGTTGAAACACTTGTTTCTTACCGCAGTGTAAAGATATGATTTAAAAGAATTTATATTGTCTGGCAAGTTATAATTATCGTTGAGACGACAGAAAATTTCCTGAACTATATCCTCCGATTCCTCTTTAGACAATCCGAAATTTTGCACAAAAATTGTCAGCGATGCAAAATAATTATCATATAGAAGGAGAAAAGCTCTTTTATCTCCTTTGGATAACATCCCTATATGAACATCCGAAAATTTCATCCGCCAAAATTAGTAATATTGCATCAGGATTTGCATGATTTATATAATTAGACACCAAGCTCAGAAAAAATGGGTATCTGCAGGTCAGAATTTTTATGTAATCACTATATTTGTTTCTGTATAATTCGCATCTTCATTTATTTACAAAACTATCTCTATGAAAAATCTAACCGTGTATATTTATCTCTCTTTTCTAATACTCTTTCCGTTAAAACTCTCTGCCGAAAACCAGGCTGCGCGACAGTTGTTCAACCGTATCCTTGGAGATAAAAGCAAACATTTTATACTTGAAGATCTTAAAAGAGATTCTGCAGACGAAATTAACAGATCGGACTGTTTTGAAATTGAAAACAGTCAGGATATGCGGATAGTAATCAGGGGAAACAATGCAAATAGTATGGCCGTAGCTCTTAATCACTATCTAAGATACTATTGCAGAACCTCTGTCAGCTGGTATGCAGTTGATAAAGTAAAATTACCGGAAACCCTGCCGCAGATTAAAGGAAAGATAAGGATAAGTTCCAGGTGCAATGACCGGTTCTTTCTCAACTACTGTACGTTTGGATACACAATGCCTTGGTGGCAATGGAGCGACTGGGAGCGTCTTATAGACTGGATGGCGCTTAATGGCATCAATCTTCCACTGGCAATAACCGGGCAGGAGTCTGTCTGGTACAAGGTATGGCGGAAACTGGGACTAAGCGATGAAGCAATACGTGGATACTTCACAGGGCCCGCCCATCTTCCATGGCACAGGATGCTCAACATCGATTACTGGCAGGGTCCCCTCCCACACTCCTGGTTAGATGGACAGGAGATTTTGCAGAAAGAGATTGTCAAAAGGGAACGTGAGCTTAACATGACCCCTGTGCTTCCTGCGTTTGCCGGACATGTGCCATATGAACTAAAACAGCTCTATCCTCAGGCAAAGATAAGCAAGCTCAGCCAGTGGGGTGGTTTTGACACAATTTACAGAAGCAGCTTCCTGGACCCGATGGATCCCCTTTTCAAGACAATTCAGAAAGAGTTTATTGAAGAGCAGACAAGGTTGTATGGTACAGATCATATCTATGGAATAGATCCTTTCAACGAGATTGTTCCCCCAAGCTGGGAGCCTGAGTATCTGGCCCGTGTATCCAAAACTATCTTTGAGACCCTCTCCCGGGTGGATCCTCAGGCAACCTGGCTGCAGATGAGCTGGCTATACTATTATCAGCGAAAAGACTGGACAAATCCGCGTATTGAGGCTTTTGTAAAGGCGGTTCCACAGGACAAAATGTTGCTTCTTGATTACTTCTGCGAAAGAACCGAGGTATGGAAGTTGACAGACAAGTATTTCGGACAGCCTTATCTTTGGTGCTACTTAGGCAATTTTGGAGGAAACACCATGTTAGCCGGTAATATGAAGGAGGTTGGTGAAAGAATCGAAAACACCATAAAAAAAGGTGGTTCAAATTTTTGGGGGCTTGGTTCTACCCTGGAGGGGTTCGACTGCAACCCTCATATGTATGAATATGTATTTGACAAGGCATGGGATTTTTCTATATCTGACGAACAGTGGATGAATGCCTGGGCCGACAGGCGTGCAGGTTTTACAGACGACAACATGAGACATGCCTGGAGAATACTCTATGACAGCGTCTACAACACAACTTCAAAGACGGGTCACTGCAACATGGTAAATGCACGCCCCAACATTGAGAAACAGGAACGTTATGCAAAAAGCGGGATATCATACAACAATAGAGTTTTGCTGCATGTATGGGAGCTTATGCTAAGTTCAAATGTCAAACCTAAAGAGCTGACAGATGTCTATCTTTTTGATGTCGCCAACATAGGACGTCAGGTTCTGGGCAACTACTTTGACAATCTGTGGGATAAATATAAACTGGCATACAAATTGAGAGATGAGGCAAAGATGAACTATTTGGCAGAGAGGATGATGGATGTCATGGATGATATAGACAGAATATTAGCTTCAAACTCATCATTTCTTCTTGGAAAATGGATAGCAGACGCCCGAAAAATGGGCAAAGATGAAAAAGAGGGAGACTATTTTGAGGAAAATGCCCGTAACATACTAACATCGTGGGGCGACAAGGGTCAGCAACTCAATGACTATGCAAACCGCTCCTGGTCGGGTCTGATTTCATCGTTTTATGCCAGAAGATGGCAAATGTTCTTTGACGAAGCAAACCTTTCAATAAAGGAGAAACGTGATTTCGACAACGAAAAGTATAAAATCAGAGTTACAGATTTTGAAGGAGACTGGTGGAGTGAGAGACGAGGAAAATTCACATCAATACCTGAAGGTAATAGTGTTGTTATAGCAAAGGTGCTTCTGGAAAAATACAAAAAAGAGATTCTGCTATATTAACAATATAAACAAACACAGCACTAAAATGAAAAAATTATTTTTTGCACTATTGCTGACCCTATTGGTATCCTTAGGATTTGGCCAGTCTCAATCTTCCGGAAGAAATTTTAATTTTGGATTAGAGAATTCTATAAACGGAAAAATGCCCGATAACTGGGTAAAATGGGGCAATGCCAATTATTATAATATTGGCATTGACAGTGTTGTGAAGCACAGCGGGAAATATTCAGGGGTTATTTACCCGACGCAGATAGTTCCAAATGCATTCGGATGCCTTGCCTACACTATTCCGGCCGGTTATGAGGGCAAGATGATTGAGTTGAGGGCATACATAAAAATGGAAAACATCAATGATGCGCCCATTGGACTAATGCTTAGAATCGACGGTGTTTCTGGATCAATTGCCTTTGACAATATGCAAAGCAGAGGAATAAAAGGTACGGCAGACTGGACACAATATTCCGTTAAGTTACCCTACCCGGAAAATGCAAAGTATATTCATATAGGTGTAATATTGAAGGGTTCCGGCAAACTATGGGCCGATGATTTTGAATTATTGATAGATGGCAAGCATATATCAGAATTAAAGACAAAAGAGATAGTTACTGCGAAAGCAGAAAAGGATACAGAATTTGATAACGGTTCCGGAATATACAACAAGCTGCTTTCCGACAAAAAAATTGATGATCTCAAGACAGTAGGTCTTATATGGGGGTTTCTTAAGTATCACCATCCAAACATAGCTAAAGGCAACTTCAACTGGGACTACGAGCTTTTCCGTATTTTGCCGAAAGTTGTCAAATCCGGAAAACAGAATGAAAGAGATTCGATTTTACTATGCTGGATAGAGAGTTTAGGTGACTTTAAGACCGAAAGTAAAGAAATAGCGGATAAAGAAAAGATCAAAATTTACCCCGACCTTAATTGGATAACTAACTCTAAATTCTCACCGGGACTTGAAGCTATGCTTCTGAAGGTAAAAAATGCCAAGAGAGTAGATGAGCACTACTATATTGGACTCGATGGAAATATCGGCAATCCTGTTTTCAAGCATGAAAACAGTTATACTGCAATGCAATATACCGATGCCGGTTTTCGTCTGCTATCCCTTTTCAGGTATTGGAACATAATTCAATACTATTTCCCATACAAGAACCTTATAGAAGAAGACTGGAAGGATGTCCTTACAGAATTTATCCCTGACTTCGTAAATGCCTCAGATGAATTGCAATACAAGCTTGCTGTACTTGAATTGATAGCAAGGGTAAATGACACTCATGCAAATATATGGGGTACAGATAATGCACTAAGAAAATATATTGGTGTAAACTATTCGCCTGTTGCTGTAAAATTTATTGAAGGACAGCTTGTTGTTACAGATTTTTTTAATGAAGATCTGGGAAAAGAGACCGGATTACAAGCGGGAGATATAATTGTAAAGATTAACAAAGAACCGGTCAGTAAAATTGTAAGTAGAAAAAGCAAATATGCCCCTGCTTCAAATTTTCCCACCAAACTGAGAATTCTTGCTGATCAGTTATTAAGGACAAATGACTCCACAATAAACATAACCATTAAAAGAGACGGAACTATTTCTGACAAGGTTCTAAAGACATATTCATCCAGTAAAATAGATTTTACGAAATACTGGCAGAAAAAAGACACATGCTTCAGATTCATTAATTCTGATATTGCATATTTAAATACCGGCAGAATAAAGAATTCTTATCTGCCGGATATAATGAAGGAGGTTGAGAAGACAAAAGGTCTGATAATTGATTTCCGTAGCTATCCATCAGAATTTATTGTATTTACCTTAAGCGAATATCTTTTACCTAACAGTACCGAATTTGTAAAATTTTCCAACGGGAGTATACAAAAACCTGGCCTTTTCACATTTAACAACACACTGAGCGCAGGAAGAAAAAATGATAATTTCTATAAAGGCAAGGTTGTGATTCTTGTAAATGAAACTACCCAGAGTTCTGCTGAATATCATACAATGGCATTTCGTACAGCCCCGGGAGCCAAAGTAATTGGTTCAACAACTGCCGGTGCAGATGGAAATATCTCCCGTTTCGTACTTCCGGGGGGTATAAGCACTGCTATAAGCGGAATCGGCATATACTATCCGGACGGGAGAGAGACTCAAAGGGTCGGAATCGTTCCTGATATAGCGGTTAAACCAACCATTAAAGGGATAAAAGAAAACAGGGATGAATTACTTGAAAAGGCTATAGAGGAGATTTCTTTGACAATTAACGGATCTGGAAAACAATAGGTATTACATTTCTTACATTGACCTGTTGATTGTGCATTTTGCCAGGACTCCATTTAGGAGAGGTCATCACTGCTCTGATGGCCTCTCTGTCAATGTCGGGATGTACCGATTGCACAATAGCGGCATCTGAAACAATTCCATCTGTATCTATAAGAAAACTGACAATTACTCTCCCTTGGGTTCCATTAAGGTAACAATTTCGCGGGTATATCAGTTTACTATTTATCATTCCCAGAAACCCTTCAATTCCTCCCCTGAACTGAGGCTTTTTGTTTGCCTCTGCACCGTTTTCTTCTACTGTGCCATCTTCATACCAATAATTCTCACTAATCTTCTCTCCCTGCGACATTTTATATCTGGCAGATATTTTTCCGCTTTTAAAGTACCACTCGCAAATGCCATCCTCCTTGCCGTTCAGAAAATTCTGTCTTCCGTATAGTTCTCCTGTATCTCTCCATTTTAAGCATATACCATTTTTTTTACCATCAACAAAATTGATCATTTCAAGAGAGTCTCCTTTAGTATTGAATAGTAGAAGTTTACCTGAATTTAAATCGCCTTTTGCAGTTGTCTCAAAAAAACCTGCAACACTGGTTTCTCCCTTGGCATTCAATTGTCTAACAATATATTTGTTATCCGAATCATTTAACGGATGATAAACTGCAAATCTTGCTTTTGATTGTTCAGTAATTTTCCAGTCATAGCTAAAATATTGTTGTCCGTAAAGATTTTTCCCGAAAACTGAGAGTAATATAACTCCTGAGACAATAAATTTTTTCATTATTATAATCATTTATATTCCATTATGATATAAGTACAAATATACACTAATATAGTGTGAGAATAATGTAATATTTTTCTAAAGTTTTGTAATATTCTCCCTGCAAAAAAGTCTCAACTTAGACTTCAGGAAATTTATAATACACATGCTAATGAAACAACACTTTGTAAAAGTAAAATCGGTTAAGCACATCACACATGATGTCCTTCAAATAGTAACCGAAAAACCGAAAAATTTTAGCTTTAATCCGGGACAAGCAACAGAAGTAGCAATAAACAAAGAAGGCTGGCTAAACGAAAAAAGGCCATTCACCTTTACGAGTCTGCCAGACTATGATTACCTTGAGTTTATAATAAAAACATATCCTTTGCAAAATAGTGTTACTAATGAGCTTTTAAATCTTAAAGTTGATGATGAACTGATACTGCACGATGTTTTTGGTGCAATTGCCTATAAAAAAGAGGGTTTATTTGTTGCGGGAGGAGCAGGAATCACTCCTTTTATCTGTATATTCCGAGACCTTCAGTCAAAAAATGCCATTGGACATAACAAGCTCCTCTTTGCCAACAAAACAGTTGGGGATATAATCCTTGCAATAGAATTTAAAAAATTGCTTGGAGATAATTTTATTAATATTTTATCAGAAGAAAAGGTCGATGGTTATTCACATGGAAAAATAACAGAGGACTTTCTCAAAAGGCATATTACAGAATCTTGTAATAATGTCTATTTATGTGGCCCTCCCCCAATGATAGATGCTATTGAGAAGTTCCTGATCAAACTGCACGTAGAAGAAAAGGCAATAGTAAAAGAAGCATTTTAAACAAGAAAAAACAATAATAATGAGTTACTTGGAAAACATAATAAAGATAAACACAAACAACATAAATATTTGCTACAAAGATGAAGGGCCAAAAGATGCAATGACTATCATTTTCATTCATGGCTTTCCGTTTAATAAACTCATGTGGAACCTGCAACTGCAGGAACTAAAAGAAAATTATCGGGTTATTGCCTATGATATCCGTGGTTATGGGGGCTCCGACGCCGGAACAGAAGATTTTTCCATGGAACTTTTTGTTAAAGATCTTATCTGCTTTATGGATGCTTTAAGGATAGATAAAACGGTGTTATGTGGTTTATCTATGGGTGGATACATTGCGTTGAATGCGATTGAATACAATCCTGAGCGTTTTTCCGCACTAATATTGTGTGACACCAATTGCATTGCCGACACTTCCGAAGCAAAGGGAAAACGGATGTCTGCAATTGAAGGTATCCGAAAAAACGGTGAGATTGAGTTTGCAGAAACCAGCATAAAAAATCTTTTCTCCCCAGAGGCTTTAACCACCTTGGAATATGAAATTACAGCATTAAAGGATGAGATTGTGAATACATCGGGACAAACCCTCTGCAATACCTTGCTTGCTTTGGCCGGGCGAAGAGAAACATGTAGTAAACTGCCGGAAATTAAGGTTCCTGTGCTTATAATGGTTGGCAAAGAGGATAATGTCACACCTCCATCTGCAGCACAGTCTATGCATGAAAGGATTAAAAATTCGTTATTGGTAATAATTGAAAACGCAGGCCATATAAGCAATCTGGAGAATCATAACGAATTCAACAATCATCTTAAAAAATTTATTTTGTCTTTAAAATCAAAAAGAAATGAAAAAGAAAAAGTTAACTACAGCCAGCGGCAGACCTTATACGGAATTCGAAAACTCATTGACTGTCGGAAGCCGGGGGCCAATACTTTTACAGGACTATTATCTGCACGAAGATATGGCACACTTTAACCGTGAACGTATTCCTGAAAGAGTTGTCCATGCTAAGGGAACCGGAGCATACGGAACATTTACAGTAACACACGATATCACTCAGTATACTAAGGCAAAACTCTTTTCAGAAATTGGTAAACAAACAAAATTATTTGCTCGTTTCTCAATTGTCGGGGGAGAAAAGGGAGGAGCCGACAGCGAAAGGGACCCTCGGGGATTTGCAGTTAAATTTTATACAGAAGACGGAAACTGGGACCTGGCAGGTAACAATACCCCGGTATTCTTCATTAAGGATCCAAAAAAATTCTCCCATTTCATTCATACCCAAAAGCGCGATCCCAAAACCAATTGCAAAAGCCCAACCATGATGTGGGATTTTTTCAGCCTGAACCCGGAAAGTCTGCATCAGGTACTTATTCTGATGAGTGACCGGGGCACTCCGTTTTCATACAGGTATATGGACGGTTTTGGGAGCCATACATTTTCTCTTTTCAACAAAAATAATGAACGTATTTGGGTAAAGTTTCATTTTAAAACATTGCAGGGAATTAAAAATTTTGATGAAAAGCAAGCTAATGAAATGAAGAGTATCGACCTGGATAATGCACAAAGGGATTTAGTAGACGCCATCGAAAAAAAAGAGTTTCCAAAATGGGCCATGAAGATTCAATTGATGACAAGTGAACAGGCAGTAAAATTCAGATGGAATCCGTTTGATGTTACAAAAGTATGGTTGCACAAAGATTTTCCATTGATAGATGTGGGGATCATGGAACTGAACGAAATCCCGGAAAATTATTTTCGCGATGTTGAACAATCTGCGTTTGACCCTGCCCATGTGGTTGACGGTATCGGTTATTCGCCCGATAAGCTACTGCAAGGACGTCTTCTCTCCTATCCCGACGCTCAGCGTTATCGTTTAGGTGTCAACTATGAGCAGATTCCCGTTAACAGATCTCCTTATGTTGTCACAAACTATCAGCGTGATGGTTTTATGCAAATGGGTGATAACGGAGGTGCAAGTCCTAATTACCGTCCCAATAGTTTTGATGACATAGTTACTGACAAAAGTTATAAAGAACCTGCAACGCAATTGGATTCAAGTATTGCCGAATGGTTTGACCGAAATGAAAATGATGACGATCACTACACACAGCCGGGCTTGTTGTATAGTAAAGTAATGACATATCAGGAGAGAAAAAACATGGTAGGTAACATTGTTGGTTCTATGAGTGGAATTTGTGGTGAGAAGAGAGCACAAATCATTAACCGGCAGCTGGCACTCTTTTATCTAGTAGATACCCATCTGGGAAAGGCTGTGGCAAAAGGTTTGGATTTTAAATGAAAAAAATGAAAAAAATATCAAATGAAAAAACATCATCAGAAATGATAAAAGCAGAATATATAGAAGTAGAGCCAAATGTACGCCTCCACATTACAGACGGGGGCAAAGGCAGACCAATTGTCTTTATACCCGGTTGGCCACTAAGTGACGAGATGTATGAATATCAGTATAGTTATCTGATTGAAAGAAATTTTCGAATAATAGGCATTACACTAAGAGGATTTGGAAAATCTGACAAACCTTATGGTTTATATGATTACGATGTTCATATATCGGACATAAAGAAGATTTTAAGTAAACTGGAAATAAAGGATGCAATATTATGCGGATTCTCTATGGGAGGCGCAATTGCTTTAAAGTTTGCATCAGAAGATAATGGAACTCATATCTCCAAACTTGTTTTAGCCGGTGCGGCTGCCCCTGTCTGGACGCAACGCTCCGATTTTCCATATAATCTATCTAATAAAGTTGTTGATGATCTGATAATACAGTGTTATAAGGACAGACCTAAACTCTTATCAGATTTTGCTAAGATATTCTCTGCTTCCGAAACCTCATTAAACGAAGGTATAAGCAAATGGTTAAATGTTATTTGCCTGAGCGCTTCTCCAAATGCAACAGCTCAATGTTTAATAGCATTGCGTGATACCGATCTCAGAAGTGATATGGCCAAAATAACAATTCCTACGTTAATCCTGCACGGTAAAAAAGACAAAATATGTTCTTTCGATCTTGCTGGTCAGATGAAAGCAGGAATTTCAAATTCCCGTTTAGTTGCCTTTGAAAAAAGTGGTCATAGTTTGTTTCTGGAGGAAACTGAAAAATTCAATGATGAGTTGACAAAATTTTGTGAGTAGTGTTTGAACAATCACAATTAAATAGCAGACAATCCTTATGAATGGTCCAAACAAAAGCTTATATTTGTATATAACATTTTTTTATGAGCGGACTATTAAAGAATCAAAGGAAATCAGGATTGGAAATACTTCTTTTTCTGATTATTGCTGTTCTAGGTATCATATATGTACATTATACATGGGAAAAATTTGATAAAGACAAATCTGAACAGGTTCTGCAAATTGCACGATCTATAGAAGCAACACTCCCAATTGCCGACCTGAAAGCACTCGAAGCAAAACCCGAAGATATTAATAAGCCAGAGTATCAGTCAATCAAAAATACCCTGAAGAAGGTAATAAGTGTTAATCCCAAGGCAAGCTTTGCATATCTTTATGCTCAGAAAGAGGGTAAAATATATTTTATTGCCGATTCTGAACCTGAGGAATCAGAAGATTATTCTCCTCCCGGACAAGAATATACTGAGGCTAAACCACAAGACAGACAACCTTTTGCCGACGGCAAAGAACTTGTAACCCCGCCTCTGACCGACAGATGGGGAACATGGATAAGTGTCTATATTCCTGTCAAGGACGAGATTTCAGGTAATGTCATTGCTGTCTACGGCATGGACTTCAATGCTAAGTTATGGGATACTTTATTGTTCTATGCAGTTTTTAAATCTAGTCTTATAATTCTTTTACTGCTTCTTACTTGTTTTTTTCTACTTAGAATCATAGCCAAGAACAGACGATTGAATCACGAAATGGCAATACGTAAACAGGTAGACGAGGCTCTACTTGCAAGCGAAACTCGAATACGCTCAATAACAGATTCGGCTCAGGATGCAATTCTTATGATGGATCATGAAGGTGCAATTTCTTACTGGAACCCGGCTGCCGAACGCATTTTTGGGTTCTCCAGCGAAGAGGCCTTAGGTAAGGGACTTCACACTTTAATTGCACCTAGTCGTTATCATGAAGCTCACAATGCTGCTTTACCAAAATTTCTTAAATCCGGGCAAGGTGCTGCTGTTGGCAAAACACTCGATCTGGATGCACTAAGAAAAGATGGTTCTGAATTTCCCGTACAACTATCATTGTCAACAATTCTAATAGACGGCAAATGGAACGCTGTTGGAATCCTCAGGGATACAACAGAACAGAAAAAAATAGAAGCTGCTCTGGTAAAGGCAAAACAGGAGTCTGAGGCTGCAAACAAGGCCAAAAGTCTGTTTTTGTCAAACATGTCGCACGAAATACGCACTCCGCTTAATGCAATTATCGGTTTCTCACAGCTGATGAACCGTGACAAACTACTTACAGAAGCACAGAAAGAGTATAATAATTCAATAATTCGTGCAGGAGAGCATCTTCTGGAGCTAATAAACGAAATTCTGGAGCTTTCTAAAATTGAGGCTGGGAGGGTTGTTTTAAACCCTACTAATATTGACTTGCACACATTATTCAACGATATTTACATGTTGTTCAAGGAGCGTGCGCAATTCAAGCACCTTCAGCTAATTTTTGAAAATTCCGATGATCTTCCTCAATTTGTCATAATTGATGAGAGTAAACTACGTCAGCTTTTTGTAAATATTATTGGTAACGCAATTAAATTCACAGAAGAAGGAGGAATAGCCGTTCGAACCAGGGTAGATAAAATTGATCATGACAGGAACTACCTTATTGTAGAAGTTCAGGATTCTGGTCCGGGTATTCCGGAAGAGGAGATTGGAAGATTATTCAGACATTTCGAGCAGACAAGTTCCGGAGTGAAAAAGGGTTCCGGAACAGGACTGGGTCTGGCGCTTAGCCGTGAACTGGCACTGCTGATGGGTGGAGACATAACTGTATCAAGTCAGGTTGGTGTAGGTTCTGTCTTTACGTTCAAGGTAGAAATTAAAAACGGTAAGGCAGAAGATATTGAAAAGAGCAATACAAAACGTGTAATTTGCGTAGACAAGTCAGAAGAGGTATATCGTATATTGGTTGTAGATGATAAGAAAGAGAATTTGCAGGTTGCAGTTGATCTTCTAAAGCTTGTCGGGTTTGAAACATTTGAAGCAGTAGACGGAGCGGATGCAATTGAAAAATTCAAGGAGTGTGATCCTCACCTTATTTTAATGGATATGCGAATGCCAGTAATGGATGGTTATGAGGCAACAAGCCGTATAAAATCGATGGACAAGGGGAAAAACATTCCTATTGTTGCATTAACAGCAAGCACATTTGAAGAAGAGAGAAACAGAATTAAGGCTCTTGATATGCAGGGATACATTCGTAAGCCTTTTAGAGAGAGTGATTTATTTAATACTATTGGTAAAATTCTCAACATAAAATATGTGTATGAAGATGACGTTCTTCAAGCGGACGAACATATAAATGCTGTTACCGATAACACGGAAAATAACCTGATTAAACTTCCGGACAGCCTGATATCTGAAATGCTGAATGCTATATCAGTTGCAGACCTGGACCAGCTTATAAAACTAATAGGAACCATTGAACAGGATAATCCTCAGTTTGCGCATCAATTATTGGTTCTTGCCAAGAACTACGATTATGATCACTTGGAAAAATTGTTAAAAGATACAGGAGGTAAATAAAATGATAAACGACAATATTTCAGATCAATATATCCCTAATATTTTGATTGTCGACGATGTTCCGGCAAATCTTGCACTATTGGCTCACATACTTAAGAATTTTGGGTATAAAGTAAGACCTGTTCCTAATGGGGCGCTGGCTTTGAAGGTTGCAGAAAACGAAAAACCGGATCTTATTTTTCTGGATATAATGATGCCCGACATGGATGGTTTTGAGGTATGTCGCAGGTTAAAAGAGAATAAAAACCTTAGAGATGTTCCCGTAATCTTCATTAGTGCATTAAATGAAACCAGTGATATTGTAAAGGCTCTTACAAGCGGAGGAGCAGACTATATTACAAAGCCATTTCAGGCAGAGGAGGTTAAAGCAAGAGCAGCAACGCATCTTAAGCTATATCTTCAGACTAAGGAACTACAGAAGGCAAATGCAGAAAAGGGTAAGTTTTTTTCTATAATTGCTCATGACCTGAAAAGTCCCTTCAGTTATTTCTTAGGGATAACACAGGCTTTGGAGGAGGTATTACCCGATTTATCCATGGAGGAGATCAAAAGCTTTGCAAAAACCATGCATACCTCTGCCACAAGTCTCTTCCGTCTTCTCGAAAATCTTCTCGAATGGTCAAGAATACAGCAAGGTCTGATTCCATTCGAACCTCAATCAGAATTTTTGCACCACATAGTTGACGACAGTATTGGAATGGTATTTGGTCCGGCCAAAAAGAAAGATATTGACATCACATATGATATATCAAGTGACCTTAAGGTATTTTCAGACAGATATATGCTTCAGACAATTATCAGAAACCTGGTCTCCAATGCTATAAAGTTTACTCCCAAAGGAGGCAGAATTGTTCTCTCAGCAAAAGCTTCCGGAGAAAAACACGTTGAAGTTTCAGTAACTGACACCGGAATTGGTATGAGCCAATCCATGGTGGAGGATCTGTTTCGCCTTGATGTCAAGAATAACAGAGATGGTACTGAAGGCGAACCCAGCACAGGTCTCGGGCTTGTGCTTTGCAAAGAGTTCGTTGAAAAAAATGGTGGTAAAATGAGGGTAACCAGCGAAGAGGGAAAAGGATCTACTTTTTATTTTACAATCCCGTCTGCCTCCGAAGAATTATAAACTAATCCCGGCCCGGTCTCTTATCTCCTTTGGTATTGCGCTCTTGCTAACCAAAATTGAGATTGTTTTAGAACGCATATATCTTTCTGAAAGAAAATTATATCCTCCATTGTGGTTAGTTTCCGGTCGCCACGAATTTTTCGCTATATAATAAGTTTTCCCATTCTGGTCATTGGCCATTCCGATAATATGCATCAGATGATCATCAGTTGTGACAAATGTTTCAAAGCCAATTTGACGACTCTCACGGGTCACATCCTCTTCCTGATACATTTTTGTAAAATCCATTTTCTTGCCGCTCTCCTGAGCAAGCTCCTCTTTTGTAGCATTAACTGCAATTCCGGCTATGTCGGAGTAGCTTTTTTCACTCATATCTCCGTCCCAACATACAGTATGCCCGGTTTTAAGCGAATAATTGATTACCTCCATAAATTCATCAAGAGGGAGATTTAAGTATTTACCCGAATCCCAGTTATCGGGAATATCAAGCACAAAATAAGAGTAATAGGGAGCATGTGTAAAGCTCGTTATCTCAATGTAATCATTCAGATTAATACCCAAACTTGTAAAAAATGATTTTGGTGTGTAGTTTTCTCCTTTATATCTGAAGCTTTCGGGCACCTTTCCCAAATATATGTCAAGCAAACAGTTAATCAACTTTTCATATTCAGGACTTATATTTTTTGATTCTATTGCTACCGGGGCCATAGCATTTACAAATTCATTCAATTCTCCGTGATCGTGAGTCTTTGAATTATAGTTTATTCCGTTATATACCTCTTCCGGAACCATTCCATATTCTGAAACAACATTAAACATCATATGCGAAAGACTACCTTCTGTCAGGTTTCCTTTACCTGCTTTCATATAATTATCTTTCAGGCGATTAACATAATTAAATCTGACAGTATACATTTCTGACAGGTCAAACACTCCTTTTCCCATTCTCATTAACTCAGATTCTAAAAATGAGGTTGTGGCGAATGACCAGCATGTGCCTGTGTTGGATTGATTTTTAACTGGCGTTGAATCAAGTTTTAATAAAGTGGTAAACCTGTAAGCCGGTTGCTTTGAGTTATCTGTTTGTGACCTTAGAGGACAAAAACTCAAAACAAAAAATAGAAATATTAATGCGTTTTTCATAATTGAGAAATATCTGTTTTCAAAGTAAGTGAATAATGTTGTAAATCGCTAATAAAAGCAGGAGTTTCGCCCTAAGCTAGTATTTGATAGCACTCTACATAAAAATATTTCACTAAATACTTGCTGGATATTTAAGAAAATCATAACTTTATTACAATTTAAAATTAGTATAATTATTTCTTCATTAATTTAAATATGAAACACATCTTCACTTTATTCAAGCGTAGCATTAGCATTGCTTTGTTATTACTGGTTATAAACTCATGCAGTAAGGAGAACGGAGATATAGACGGAGGTCAAAAAAACAACACCACCCCTACTGTTAAGACCGGGGATATTAGTAACATAATTTTTACTGGAGCCAAGATATCTGTTCAGGTAACAGCAACCGGCGGGTCATCAATAACAGAAAAGGGTGTGTGCTGGTCAGTTAATGCTAATCCAACCAAGTCGGACAATGTGATAGCCAACTCAGGCTCCAGTATGTCGTTTTATTGTTACATAAGAGATCTGCAGATTAATACAACATATCATGTCCGTTCTTTTGCATCTAATGATAAAGGAACAAGTTACGGTGAGGATAAAACTTTTAAAACCCCCGATGAGAACTCTTTACCTGTATCTGTTGAACCTCTCCTGTCAACAGAATGGAGCGTCTT
>CAZREC010000015.1:0-35822 GCA_964599025.1 uncultured Muribaculaceae bacterium
CTGAAGCTGAGCATTCATGGATACCAATTCCTATACTTGCCAGTAAATACATAAATACCAGCATTATAGAAATTGAATATTTAAACACGTTCCTCATCAAGCGCAAAAGTACAAATTTATCTCTATTTCACAAGCTCCTCGTCATAAAACTTAGAGTATACCACAAGTTGGCAAGTAAGTCTGAAAAGGCAAGCAAGTATAAATGATCCTATGATACATCCTATTTGTAAATGATCTGTTTCGCAGACAAGGTACTTGAAAATCAAGCTTACAATAAAAGAATTCATCATCAATTCCCTGAGAAATGAGAAAGAACTGTAAAAACGATAGTTGAACTGATAAAAACTGCTAAGTATCATATTGACGTTCTTCCATTCCGATTTTTTCACAGACTTATGCCAGCTCATCTTGTGTAATACGGATGCAATAATACTGGTGCATAATGCAGAAGTTATTCCAATGGAAAATATTATGACTGATACGCTCATATTATTTATTATAACCGACTTTTAAAAATATGTTTAAACGGGAACAACATCCTTTTCAGCAGACTAAGATCTTCTGTAATAATCTCAGCTGTTCCCTGCATCTGTTCAGTAAAGAAAAGGTCAGTACCATAATTGGTTCTCAATCTCTCCGGGAAACTCACACCTACTATATATACCTTATTGTTGTTCATATCGGCAGGAACCATGGAGATACTCCCTACCTTTACCTCAACCATACCAAATTCCATATATGGGTAGTTATCAAGCTTTATGTTGACTTTTTGTCCAACCTTCACCTTTCCGGCACCAGCTAATGGAAGGTATATCTTACCATTTATTTTAGCCGCCTTTAACGGTATGATAGTAAACACAATATCTCCAGAAGATACATTCTGGTTCTCCTGCCAGAATTTAGTAAATGAGACCTTGCCATTAACAGGACTTACAAGAAGGTAGTTCTGCTCCCACTGCCTGATATCGGCAAGCATATTGTCATAGTTACCCATAAGAGATCTTTCAAGCAGACCAATCTGCTCCTCTCGTGCAAGTTCCATATCAAAGACACTTTGTTCTGCCTGCAGAATACTTATCTTCATGTTATTAAGGTCAGACAAGGCCGCTTCATACTGCTGCCTGGCTGCAAGCTGAGCACTTTTACTTTTCTCAATATCCAACTGTGATATTACCTTTTGGTCAAACAGAGACAAATCTCTTTTGTATATCTTTTCAGAAATTCCCATCTGCTCCTTCGAAAGCGAGACCTGTCGTTCGCTCAGTGCCTGAAGAGATTTCTGCGCCTCAATCTGACGCTTGATAATTGCAATTTTTTTTCTGTGATAGTTTATCTGCAGGAAGTTTTTATACTCGTTGAGGCTTTTAAAAAACTGTGTATATCCATTTTGCAACTCCCCAAACTGCAGATTTGAAATAAAGGAGCAGTTACTTATATTTCCATTGGCAGTCAGCGTATCTGAGAATTGTTTAACAATAGATTTCAGATCAAGATAGTTTTCATACGATGTGGGATTCTCAATTATTGCAACAACTTCTCCAATGGAAACCAAGTCCCCTTCATTTTTAAAAACCTTCTGCAGTCTCCCGCCTGTTTTGGCAATAAGTTGGGCAGGGAGATTTTCCGATGTTATTAAAACAGGAGCCGTTAACTTGTCGGGATATTTGAATACGGCACTTCCTGCAAGAATCAGAATAATTACAGAGAAAATGACAGTAGTCCCCCAGGAGAGTATCCATCCCGGAGGTCGTGAAAGAATGTCGTTAACATCCTCCGATCTTATTTCTATCCTTTTCTCACTAGACATATAACTGATTTTTTACAAGCTGGTAATATGCTCCGCGTTTCTCAACCAGAGCTTCATGATTACCGGTTTCAATAATCTCTCCTTTATTAAGCACAATAATATTGTCTGCATTTCTTACCGTACTCAGTCTGTGAGCAACAATCAGCACAGTCTTACCTACAAAAAATTCGTTCAGATTATCCATGATCTGCATTTCATTATTTGCATCAAGAGCATTTGTAGCTTCGTCAAACATAATGAATTGCGGATTTTTATATACCGCCCTTGCTATAAGTAATCTCTGCTTCTGTCCCTGACTGAGTCCATGCCCCTCCTGACCGATTTTAGTATTGAACGCAAGCGGCAGACTCTCCACAAACTCTCTTATATTAGCTACTTCAACAGCCTTTAAGAGTCTCTCCTTATCTATTGTCTCTGCCCCCGGGGCAATATTATTTGCTATAGTATCCGAAAAAATGAATCCATCCTGCATTACAACTCCGCACTCTTTTCTCCAGGCCTCCATGCTCAAAGAGGATAGATTATGCTGTCCATACATTATTGAACCGGCAACAGGAGGATAGAATCCCAGAAGAAGTTTTACAAGTGTAGTTTTACCGCTGCCACTCGTTCCTACCAAGGCTGTTATCTTTGCATTCTCTATTGTGAGGTTTATATTTTTTAAAACCATCTCAGATCCTGCTCCTTCATACTTGAAAGATAGATTTTCAACCGAAATTGATTTATCTTTTGGAATTTCTGACAGAAGTTCCGAGTCAGTGTTCTCTTCATCTTTTTTATCGTGAATCTCAGAGAGTCTTTCAAGGCTCAGCTTTGCATCCTGAGAAGATTGCATAAAGTTTATAATCTGCGCAATAGGAGCATTTAACTGACCATTTATAAACTGTACTGAAAGCATCATACCAAGAGTTAATTCTCCGTTAAGAACCGAACTTGCAGCAACTATTGTAATAAATATGTTTTTCAACTGGTTTATAAGAGTTGCTCCAGCCTCCTGATACTGTCCCAGAGCCAGCCCCTTAATACTCACCTTAAAAAGCTTTGCCTGAATCCTCTCCCACTCCCACCTTTTCTGTCTTTCACAGGAGTTTAGCTTTATCTCCTGCATTCCAGTAATAAGCTGTATTACAGAATTCTGATTTGCGGCATTCTGTGTAAATGCCTTATTGTCGAGCTCCCTGCGTCTTTTCATAAAGAGCATCACCCATAACACATATACTATTGAAGCGACCAGGAAAATTCCAAAGATCAATGCGCTGTAGTAAAGCAGGACTATTCCAAAAATAACAATATTAAACAATGAAAAAAGAATGTTCAGCGACGATCCTGTCAGAAATGTCTGGATCCTTTTATGGTCCCCTATCCTCTGTAATAAGTCACCTGTCATTTTTGTGTCAAAAAAGCCAATAGGTAACTTCATGAGTTTAGCAAGAAAATCTGATATAAGAGATATATTTACTCTTGTTCCGAGGTGGAGGAGTATCCATCCGCGGATAAAATCAACAGAGGCCATGCTTATTGTGAGCATAAGCTGGGCTATCAGAACAAGCCAGATAAAGCCCAGGTTCTGAGATCCGATACCAACGTCTACAATGCTCTGTGTAAGAAATGGAAGAATCAGCTGAAGAAGACTGCCAACAAGCAATCCCAGGAAAAGCTGAATTA
The DNA here is from genome assembly GCA_964599025.1 of uncultured Muribaculaceae bacterium. Classification (GTDB taxonomy): domain Bacteria; phylum Bacteroidota; class Bacteroidia; order Bacteroidales; family UBA932; genus Bact-08. Next base: position 3,473 of record CAZREC010000015.1, read on the forward strand.
TAAGTTTTTTGTAGGGTCTTATATAAGAGTATAAAAAGCTGAAACCTTTTGTGTTTACCCTCTCGCCCTCATTTGCGTAAAATTGTGGTGTTGGATCAAGAAAGAGTGCAATACCTCTTCCCTCTCCGTTACTCACTGTGCTGAACCACGATTTCTTGAATTCACTCTCCGTGAGTTTAACCAGACCTGTTGCAGGATCTGCCACAAGCAACCTGAAATCCTTACCCTTGCCCTTTGTTCCGTAAAGGACCACAAAGTGCTTCTGGTTCCAATGGACAATGCAGGGGAAATTTGATTGACAGAGATCTTCAAAAGACAATTTTGCTCCAAGTGTTCTTAAACCTATGCTCTCTGCAGCTTTTGATATTCCAAACAGATTTACGCCCTCTCTTGTATATTCACATTTTTTCCTAAGCGTATCAAGTGAGAAATGACGTCCGTGATACATCGCAACCATTCTAAGCGACGTCGGTCCACAATCTGCAGAGTCTAACTGGGAAAAATGCTTAAATCTTTTCAAATGTCAAATTCCTTAATAAGGGATAATAATACCTATGCATAATTAATATTATGCCTGAACAAAGTGATGCTGTTTGCTGAAAATCAGCAAGTTGTCATCAAACTTTCTTTTTTACTGACCGAGTACTAGTTTCCGTCCTCGATGATTACATAATATACGTTGCCGTTTCTATCGGTTACAACGATAATGTGTCTTTCTCCACCGTTTACGTTAATCATCTCTTGTTCATTCAGTTTTTCAAATGTTGCTTTCATGGCTTTATTGTTTTTTTGTTGTACAAATAAATTAATAATAATTGTTACATTTGCATACAGAATGCTGACTAAATACTGACAATTTGCTGAATATGCTAAACAGAGCACTATCAATCTCCATAATTGCAATCTTATTTCTACTGTCACTACAGGCAGTATGGCTTTTCAGAATTATTGATAATGAGAAGAGTACTTTCCGCAAACAAACGGAACAAGTACTAAGGGATGCCATTAATAAAGAACTGAATACACGACTTGAAAAAGTTAGCAAGAATAATAAATTTAGTGTTACTATTTCAAACGATACTCCTTCAGATTTCCAAATTACGAATAAAGTTCAATCTGTTAATTTTAAAAACAATAATAAGGATTTTACGAAATTCACCTTAGAAGAGGCTTTGCAACTGGCTTATAAAGATATATATCCTCTTAATCTTGATTCGTTATCAAATTATTTTTCTGGATTTCTTTTAAAACTGGAGAAACCGACAAATTTTGTTCTCACATATACTAAGGATGACAAATCTGTTGTAAAGGAATTTGATGGTGGATATACTACTATACCTTTATTATTTTCGTATTTTGATCTGAACATACCGTTAACATCATCTGGTGAACTAATGATTGATGCAAAGGTTTACTATCCAAGTACAGTATTTAAAGGAGACCTGCTATTAATCCTTTCGCTGTCACTAATCCTGACAATTTTTATTCTCGTAAGCATAATATTGCAGACCAGAATGCTGTTCAAGCAGGTATCGCTGGCAAAATTAAAGGAGAATATCACACACTTCCTTACCCACGAACTGCGTTCTCCCCTGCAGGCATCAATTACAAACCTTGAGGTGGGAGAGATGGCCGATGCCCAAACTGCTCCTTATTTTTTAGGGAAAGCAAAAGAGCAGCTGTATTTCCTGAATGGTTTGATAGAAAACATACTTGATATAAATAAATTTGAGAAACGGCAGGCACCGCTTAACAAAACACTGTTCAATATAAATGAAGCAATTGAACCTCACATTGCCAGGCACAATGTCGAGTCGAAGAAGAATGTTTCAATAACTACCGATATTAAGGCCGGTGAGGAGAGCGTTTATGGCGATCAGCTGCATATATCTAATGCAATAGGTAATCTGATTGACAATGCAATAAAATATTCCAACGACATTGTAAATATTAAGATTTCTACAAAAGCCGAAGGCAAATATTTTCATATATCTGTAGAAGACAATGGAATTGGTATACCAAAGGATGAGTTATCAAAAGTATTTGAGAAGTTCTACAGGGTAAATAAAAGAGAACATTCCCAAAAAGGAAAGGGTTTCGGGCTGGGTTTGAATTATGTTAATTGGGTTGTTAAGTCTCACAAAGGAAAAGTATTACTGACTAGCGAAGTCGGTGTCGGAAGCAAGTTTACACTATTAATCAATAACGAACATGGGAAAGAAGATTCTGCTGGCAGATGACGAGGTCAATTTTGGCTATGCGATGTGTGAGTTTTTGAAGATGAGTGGGTATGAACTCACCTTTGTCAATGACGGTCGCACAGCATTGGAGCAATACAATATATTTCATCCGGATATATGTCTTTTTGATGTTAATATGCCTGAGATTGATGGCTTTGAACTTGCTCGACTCATAAGGACCACAGACAAGAATATTCCAATAATATTCATTACTTCAATCAGCGACGACAGTAGTGTTGCAAATGGATTTGAAATTGGCTGCAGTGACTATCTTAAAAAACCTTTCGGATTAAGGGAATTGTTGATAAGGGTGCAGAAGTGTCTGCAGATTTCCAACAAGGACAATGATATATTCACTTTGGGAAACATGAACTATTCACCTGAAGACAGAAGTCTTATAAAGCAGGATGGTTCACTTATAACCCTCTCGTTCTATGAAAACAAGTTGCTGCAGATTCTTTGCAACAATTATAATCAGATATGCAAGGTTAATGATCTGGTGGTTGCTATCTGGGACGATAAAGACATAGACACAAAGAAATCGCTTGAAGCACTTGCCTCGCATCTTAGAAAGAAACTGGATTGCACTTCGGTAAATGTGGAGAATGTCAGAGGCGTTGGTTACAGACTCAGAAAGGAGTCGTAATTGCCACTACCGGATTATCATTTTCACTTAGCCTGTCTGCAATTTCTTTAATTACAGGCGAGTTATAGTTTCCACTGGCTGCATTTTCTATAAAATTCGATGCGTTGTAGTATGTAATCATCTCACCTTTCGACGACCTGAATTTTGGCCAGAATACAAATCCTTTGTTAATATCATTCAGAAGACCGAGTTCTCCCTTGAATGGTTGGTTCAACAATTTCAGCTTTCCGCTCTCTTTATTGAAAATTCCGTATACATATGGCCATTTTCTTACAGATTCGCTGCCATCGGGTAACTTCATGACCTTTTCTAACGGTTCAGTTGCATAACCCCTGAAATTAAATGACAAAAACAAATAATTATCCAGCTCACAATACATTGGCAATTTTGAAATGAACATTTTATCAGTAGAAATCCAATCTTCAGCACTAATATCAGGCGATTGTCTGTATTTTCCAAAATCCATAATGTACTTACAGATAACTTGTAAATTTTTATCTATCGAGAAGATTGTATCGTTTTTGCTGACTATCCTGATATCATCTCCGCTTCTGTAGAATTTATCGGGGTCTATATTCATCATCCTATTTCTGGCATCAGACGCATTGGTTTTTGTTACATGTGTTACTTCTTTCAGAATATTAGATGATTCATCCCAAACAAAATATTTGCTTTCGGAAACTTCTGACATTGTAAAGGTGCTGACAATATATTTTTCTCTGTCAATCTTCTTACAGTCCCAGAAAGTGCCTCGTTTCAATTGTTCTGGTTTTGGTATACTTTTTATGAAATTGCCTTTGCTGTCGTATTCTTTTATCTGCCCGTCATTAGATAGTATACATATATCTCCATTCTCTTCATCAACATCAAGACCCTTGATATCCAAATACTCCTGTGGCCCACGACCTATTCTTTTCAAGGTTCTCAGATACTTTCCTTTTTCATCAAATATTTTACATGAATTGTTATTATCCTGAACATATATAAGTTTATTCTCATAAAAAACAGAGACAATGTTTCCAAGTACAGAACTGTCGTTTGTTTCCAGTACTACATAGCGAATATCCTTTACATAATCGCTTAGTTTTTCTACAGATCCTCTCCCCACCTCTTTTTCCAACGCAATAATCTCAATACTCTTATTGTTTTTTTGAGGGACACAGGCTACTACAAGTAATAAAAGAACAGCCATACTTTGAAGCAAAAATGGTGATTTCATAACACATAGATTTAATTATATCCAAATATAGTGAATATATATATCCAAAAAAAATCACCATGGTTTATCACTAAGTTCTATTCTAAGCAGTATATCACTATGTTGCGAAAAGCACATTTTCACCGTCTCTTTTTCATTTACCTTTTCATAAAGCTCCTGCCCCACCTCATACCTGTAGCGTTCAATTATCAGATAAAATTTTGATGATTCTCTCATTTTCTGACTCCAGAGCTTAGGAAACAGATCACCTAGAACTGGAATATGCATAGTGCCGCTTCCGGCTTCGTATGAAGGTATGTTCTCTTTACCCTGCACCTCAGCCAGACGTACTATCGATGTTTCCTCCCTGATGTCTTTGTTGATTCTTTTATTCATCCAGTATGAAATAAGGAAACTTAATAATACTATAGCAGCATCGACCGATAACAAGATTAACAAGTCTTTATTTGCTATCATAATTATATACAGGATGTTGAAAAGCAGACCAAATGCCAGGACAATACCAGAAAATACATAAGCAATCCGTTTTTGCCCTTTCAATATTCTGATATCGCTCTCTGTCAATTCCATTAAATCAGACATATCCGGCAATTTATTTTTCATTTGTTTTAGCCAGAGAGATAAGTCCACCCATTGCACCAAGGTTCATCGAATCCAGAGCAGAGCTTGGCACGATTACCATTGAACCTTTCTCTTTTAAACCCTCGAACAGCATGTTCATACCTCTCAGGTGAAGAGCGACCGGGTTATCCTTGTACTGAAGGCTAGCCAGTGCAAATTTCTCAGCAATCTCAGTCTCTGCTGTTCCAAGAATCACCCTCGCCCTGCGCTCCCTCTCTGCCTGAGCCTCTTTACTCATAGCATCGGCAAGTGCCTGTGGTATTATAATATCCTTGATACCAACTGTCTGACAGGTTATACCCCACGAATTTGTGTTATTGTCAAGCACCTTCTGGAGATCCTCTGCTATCTTATCTCTCTCCTGCAATAGTTCGGAGAGCTCATTCTTTCCTATAGTATCTCTTAATCCGGTCTGAGCAATGTATGCAATTGCACGTTCATAGTCCTGAACCTCAAGCGCCGCTTTTTCAACATCCCAAACAGTCCAGTAAACAACAGCATCTACGTTTACTGGTACGGTATCTTTTGTGAGAGTTTGTTCCGCTTTAAACTCAGTAACACGTATCCTTTGGTCAATATAGTTCACTACTGTATCTATTACAGGAATAATCATAAACGGGCCGGGGCCACGCAACCCTTTGTATTTTCCCATCCTCAACACTACACCCTTCTCCCACTGGTCGGCAATATTGATGGAACATGCAATAAGAACAGCACATATAAGCAATGCCACCAGCAATACCACACCTATGACATTGAATACATATAAGGCGACAGATGATCCTGCCATGATTATAAAGACCATGGCGGAAATAGGGTTAAAAACACCTTTGGTTACAAAATTTGCTTTCATATTTTTTGTTTTTTAAGTTCTTCAATTATATTGTCGATTGTGAAACCGTAGCTGAGTGCTATAGTCGAAAACTGGTTACATATCTCTTTCAGTTTACTGTTTTTCTCTTTTTCTGAAACCTGTATGTCCGTTTTAAAAATAAATGTTCCGGTGCCTTGCTGAGTTTCCAGAACATTTTGTATTTCAAGCTCTTTGTAGGCCTTGGCCACCGTATTGAGATTGACCTTGAGGTCCACTGCCAGAGAACGTACCGTTGGAAGTTGCTCGCCTATCTTAAGGTTACCGGATGCAATTCCAAACTTGATCTGGTCTATGATCTGCCTGTAAAAAGGCATTCCGGTTGTTGAATCAAGTTTAAATTCAATCATTGTTATATTATTATATTGTCCTATATGTATAGTACAAATATACAAACATTTTTCAAATGCAATATTTTTTTTGATTTTTTTATGAATAAATTTTAAAGACGTATTCTGTACAATACCTGATTGTCGCCGCTGTCATCATCCGGCAGAACCGCAACTATAATATCTCCATTCTGTATGGTCATATATGTGAATTTCACACTTTTTTTTGTTTTGGAATCTGTTAATCTGAATAAAGATGTCTTACCACTTATCTTGTCGAATCTGGCAAAATGTATAATTCCGTATCCGTATACAAAACTAAAATACACATATCGGTCATCTTCTCTTACATTACTTCCCATAGTGGCATATCTGTCTTTGTTTTCATCTTTATTGACATATTCAATTCTATCAAATAAGTCATCTGAACCATTAATTTCTTCGGGGACCCTATGACTCCCAAAATCCACAAAATATTTAGGTACAATAGCGGCACTTTTATTTATAGTGTAAACTGTGTCACAAAGGATCTCCCAATACAACACTTCGTTTTTATACGGGAAAAACAGGTCGGCTAAAGAGCTGCCATTCTTCTGCATTCTGGAAGACGAACTTATCATATTAAGATTATTATCATAAACAGATATCAACGGGACACTTACCTGATCGCCACTGTATGTGTTTTTTACAACATACAGATTATTGTTGAATGGGAAAATATGGTCCGGCATCCATCCTCCTGTTTTAAAATCCTGTTTATCAATAAATTTACCTCCTGCACCAAATCTCAAAAGTTTTCTTCCGTCCCAGTCGTGCAGATATAAATCTCCGTTTTTTATAAAAAAACTTTTCAGAGTAATAAATTCGTTCGCAGCCCTTCCGTTGGTGCCGACATTGAATAAAAAGCTGCCCTTTTTATTGAAGGCAGACAATTTACCTGAAGAATGAATAAACAATGTATCTCCCTTGAAAAAGATATTGTTTATATTGCCGAGCAGTGATTCTTTTTTTGTTTCCAGAGCTATTGTATTTATGCATTTGGAAGAATGAATGTCAATAGTATTAACATTATTCAGATCCATTGGAATAACAGTAAATGGGTCATTTTTACCAATGCTGTTTCCTGAACATACTAGTGTAACTAATAGTATGACAGCAAGAAAGTGATGATGCTTTTTCATAATAAAGTTTATTTTGGTTTGTTTAAAATATGTCTGATATCATACCTGTATATCTCTTCATTTGTCAGATTGAGCCCGTACAGATATCCTTTTGACTTGTCTACAGCCATTGTTGAAATATATTGTACTGTGTTTATGATATTTATAATATCTCCCTGCCAGTTAAAAACGTGAATTACTGTACCTGCCTTACCCGCATTAATTCTACTCTCTTTTGCATAGACTGCAATTAACATATTGTCGTCAAAATAAACACTAGTGTAGTATTCAACCCTTTCAAAGTCATTTTCTGTCAGTGATTCGATTTTCATTGGCTCTTTACTTGTAGAAACCGAAAACCTCTCCTTTCCATCCATAGACATGAAGTTTATCTGATCAAAAGAGAGCATAGTAATTGCCAATCTGGAATTATCCGGTTTAACGTTTAATGATCCGGCGAAGAAATTGATGTTTGGTGCCTTTTGGGTGTATAGCTTACTTGAAAAAATATTTTTCTTTGAAATCGTATTATATATAGACAGAATAAAATTGTCTACTGACCAAATAAATTTTCCCTGGACTATTGCCAACTGATCAGAATCCAATTTAAGGTAGGTATTTTCTGTAAGTTGCTTAATTGTCCATGTATCTTTTGTTGGAATAACAGATATGTCCACCGATTTTTCAATAATCAACTCCTGACGCCGGACTGATTTTGTCAGATTTACTGCTAAAAGAAACTGCTTATTATTATCTTGCAGCCAAATGATCGCACCAGAAGTGTCAACATAATTTTTATTGCAGAGATTAAGCAAGTTGGTGAATTCATTTGGACCACGGCCTTTTTTGATAATGTCTTTATATAGCAATCGATAACTGTTTACGCTGTACACGGAGAGAAAGCCATCATTATTCATAGGAGTAAAGGCAACTAGAAAAGAATCGACAATTTCCATCTCCATGACTCCCGGTATTTCAAGATTAACTTTCTCGCCATTCAATACCATCGGTTCTCCTTTAAACTTTACATATCTGAAGTCGCCATCGAATATATTGTGTTTATTATTGCACCCCGACAACAAAAAGGTTGTAAAAATCAATAAACAGAAGAACCTTGCATTTTTCATACTTTATATATAAATTTGCTGATATCAAATTGACTACTAAAACGCTAATCTAGTAATTTTTATACAACCACTATGAAAAATTTTCTAAAAATAATAGCCGGCACATTCATTGGCTCACTTTTAGCCATTGTCCTTGGAACATTTATACTTATAGGTGTAGTAAGCTCATTTGCATCCCTTGCAGATAAAAGTACACCAACAGTTCCTTCATCGGCCATACTTGGCTTGAATTTCAACAACGCAATAACTGAACAGGCAACTGACGACCCGTTTGCAAACATGAACCCACTGGCAGAGATGTCAACCAAAACTGATGGTATCCTTGACGTAATCCAGACAATAGACAAAGCTGCAGCAGATCCTGCAATAAAGTTTATCTATATGAATTTGGACAAACTGAATGCAGGTATAAGTCATATAGAGGAGATCAGGGCAGCTCTTGTACGTTTCCGCGAAAGTGGAAAACCAATAATCGCCTATGCCGACAATTACTCACAGGCGGGTTACTATCTTGCATCAGTTTCAGACAAAGTGTACCTCAATCCAGCCGGTTCGGCAACTTTGACAGGTCTTAGTATCAGCACAATATTCTTCAAGGATCTACTGGACAAACTGGGAATTGAGGTACAGCTTATCCGTCATGGCAAATTCAAAGCTGCTGCAGAGCAATTCATCAGCAATAAAATGAGCGCAGAGAACCGGGAACAGCTGCAATCTTATCTTGATGCTGTATGGAACTCATGGACAACCGATATTTCTGCCTCTAGAAGAATCCCTCAGGAGAGGATAAACGAAATGACCAGCAACCTGGAACTCAACTCTGCACAAAAGGCTCTGGAGGGTGGATTGGTTGACGGCTTGTTGTACAAGGACCAACTTTCAGATACTCTTGCTCATCTCTTTGGTGTTAAAGAGGAGAAGGAACTCAAGTTTATCTCTAACACAGATTATTCAAAAGCAAGGGCAAAGACTAATTTCAAGGAGAAGAACAAGATTGCAATTGTATATGCAGACGGAGAGATAGTGATGGGCAAAAGCGACGACAATATTGCATCTGACACCTATGTAAACATGTTGGCGAAGATAAGGAAAGACAGTACAATAAAGGCTGTGATCTTCAGGGTAAACTCACCGGGAGGCTCTGCTCAGAGCTCAGAGATTATAGATCGCGAACTTGCTCTTATGCGGGAAAATAAACCTGTTATTGTAAGTATGGGAGACTATGCTGCATCCGGTGGTTACTGGGTATCTGCAAAAGCAGACAAAATTATAACAAACAATACCACCCTGACAGGTTCAATTGGTGTGTTCAGCATGGCCCTGAACGGGCAGAAAGCTATGAACAAACATCTTTCGCTATATACCGGAACAGTAAACACAAACCAACATAGCGATATTATGTCGGGATACAGGCCTTTGGACGAAAAAGAGGTTGCGTTTATTCAATCTTCGGTAGAGATTATTTACAATCAGTTTCTTGAACTGGTTGCACAAGGCCGAGATCTTACAACCTCGAGCGTTGACTCTATTGCTCAGGGAAGAATATGGTCTGGATATGATGCGTTGAAGATAGGACTGGCCGACGAAAAGGGTGGTTTGCATGAAGCTTTGATGACTGCTGCTGCTATGTGTGATCTGAAATCATACAGACTTGTTCAATACCCTGTTAAGAAATCTCAGATTGACAAAATAATTGAACAGTTGACTGAATCGACCGAGAGCGCAAAGGTTCTGGCAAATCCTAAACTTCTGTTAGAAAAAGCTTATGCTGGTCTTAAAAGTGAAACAGGGATGAAAACATATGCACGTCTGCCTTTCAATGTTGTTTTCAATTAATCTGGACTTCAAAAATATTACTTGTTGAATCTGTTATCTTGCATCGGTCATCAATTCGGTGACCGGGCAGACAGATTATATTCTCGCCTGAGAGCAATACTATTTTATCTTCTTTGCTTTTTATGTCCACCTTTTCGTTAATGAAGAAATCGCTGAGTTTTTTGTAGCCGGTCATTCCCAATGGCATGAATCTGTCGCCATCTTTCCATATTCTGCAAACCAAAGGAAATTTAATTTTATCGGCATCCATGTAAAAAACAGATTTTGAAGGTATTGGCTTAAAGCCCGAATCTTTAGGATAACTTCTGAGCTGCAGTTCCTTCCCTCTGAACATTACCATATAACCAAAACTGTCTGGAGTTTTCAGAATTATATCCTCTGAATGACATTCATTAACTGTTTTATGTTTATCACCCTTTGAGTAGACAAGCAGATAGTCCCTGTCTCTTATGAGCAAATGTGTTATTGAATGAAACTCCTTGCCGGGCTGTCCTTCAAGAGAATCGTATATCTGATCTGCCTGAGATGAGTTGAAACCATACTCAGTCAGCAACATATAAAGCCAGTACTTCGAATGTTCCTCTGCCATCAGTGCCGATATATTTATTTTTATATCGGATGTTCCCTTGCTGGGTTCAATAATCCGCTCTCTTTTACGTATGTACTGAGCTTTTATTATTTCACCTGCTGTGCTGAAATATTCTATACTTCTTTCAATTGTACGTAAAAATGATGGATTTATGGCCTCTAATTCCGGAAATATTCTGTTGCGGATACGATTACGTGAGTAGTAACTCTCTAAATTTGTTCTGTCTATTCTGTATGGGATCTCCTCTTTAGCAGCATAATCTGTAATCTCCTGCCTTGTGAATTTCAACATCGGGCGAATTATGCGGCCATTTTTCACACGAATTCCGGATAACCCGTCTATTCCGGTCCCTCTTGACAAATTCAGGAACAGTGTCTCTACAGAGTCATTCAGGTTGTGTGCAATAGCAAGGTAATCGTATCCCTCCTTATCCATAATTTCGTAAAACCATGAGTATCTCAAATCTCTTGCTGCCATCTCTATGGACACTTTTTCCGATTTGGCATAGCTCTCTGTTTCAAATGATTTCGAATAGAACTTAATACCTCTTTCTGTGGTCCATCTCTTTACAAGAGCTTCGTCGTCGTCACTCTCCTCTCCTCTTAGTTTAAAGTTTACTGTCGCTACAGCAAAATTACTGTAACCAATACTGTAAAGTAGCGAAGCCATAGTCATAGAATCTATACCTCCGCTAACCGCAGCCAGAATTTTTGGATTATCGCCTGTTGCAAAGGAACTCCCTTTCTCAATCAAAGAGAGGAGGTTCTTTTTAAATTCGGTTAACATTATTTTTTAAACTCTCCAAAAGTATATTGAAATCCTACAGAAAGTATCTCTTTAAACTGAATTCTGGGAGCAAGCGCCCCGTTGCTGTCGGCGATGAGAATATCATCGTCGTAAATTAGGTTTGTTCTTATATTTGTCGAGAAAAACTTGTTGATTTTGGCATCAATAAAGAGATCCCAGTTAATTTTAATATTTTGGGCCTCTCCCAGAAAATCAGAGAAGAATGTTGCCGATGTTGACAGATTCACATTTTTCATGATGTTCTTGTTGTAATCCATTTTCAACTGTGCACCCAATTTTAGGGCTGTTGTCTGGTCAATCGGGTTGCCATACTTTTTCCTTAGCTCTGGTAACTGAACTATTACAACATTTCCTGCAAGCGGTGAAAGGGTAATTGACAGTGTTTTATTGGGTTTGAAATCGATACCCAGACCTAACGATATGTAGGCCGGGGATAAAGGTGCAGAAACCAGTCTTGGGTCGGCATTTTTAGGATAGTCGAAACCCGTTGCCATCTGTGTCCTGAAGTTGAATACAGCAGAAGCAAACAATTTATCCCATGCCTTATATCCGAATTTTGAATCAATTATGAATTTGTCATCACTTTTTTTGTACCTGTCGCCGAATGATTGAATAAAACCATAAGCAACCTGCAACCTGCTCTCCCAAAAGAGAGTCTTTACACTGTAGTTTGCATAGGTATTTACAAATGCATTAAGCGCCACCGATGAATATCCTCCTGATGACCAGTTGGAAAGAGCCATCTGCGAAAAGCCAAGTTGAAGGAATGTGCCCTTTTTCCAATAATTTGGTTTTGGAGGAGGAGGTGTCAACTGAGGTATTTTAAAATTAGAGGCTATAATGATGCTAAGTTCATGCCCTACGCTCAGTTCAGGCTTTTTCTCCTGTGCCACAAGTAAAACCGGCGCACAAATAAAGATAAGTACTAAGGGAAGGATATACAGTAAAATTCTGTTGAACACTTTCATAGCAATAACCAATTAATCTTCAAGGACATCGTCAGAGTTATACTTATACCCCATTCTCTTACCTGTCTGTAACTTTGCACTCTCAATCTTGTCATTCATCTGCTCTACACTGGCAACCTTTACAAGGTCGAAAGGTGGTACCAGAAGGTCGAAGGACAATGTATACAGGATTGCTGTCTCTATTATAGAAACCATCTCCTCTTTACCAAGGTGTTTCTTTCCAAAAGTACTTACTACTTTGTTTTTCTGTCTTTTACCTTCTACCAGAAAAAATTTGTCCTTGTTAACGAAAATTCTGGCAACCAAATAACCAAGGTCTTCTATCCTGTTGTATTTTAGTGAATCCGACAAAAAATTATAAACGCTGATAACTCCGCAATATGAACTGCTACTGTCATTTTTCACAAATTCTGTTTTCCACACTGGATGATCTCTGTCGAACTGAAAAACATCTGAATGCATGCTGAAGATCAGAACATCATCTGCAAATTTCAATTCGGCTTCAAATTTACCACGGTCCCTGTACTCGAGCCTTACCCTCCTGTCATTGGTATTATCCAGAAGGTCATTAAGGTCGTTGCTCATTTCATTAAGTATATCCTTCAACTGGTTGAACACCTCCATTGTCTGATTATATACCTTGAGCTTAGTATGAGATTTGTTGTTAAGTCCGTCCAGGATATCCTGCTGTCGGGACGGTAAATCTGCTGCCATTGTAAAAAAGAATTATTGTTATTAATTGGTAAAGTTATAAAAATAGTCTAAAAAATCAGTAAGCTCTTGCAAAGATCACTCTCTGTCTGGAAGGTTTACCGCTATATACACAAAAGCCCTCCTCTATTTCAGCGTTTTCTGTTGGTATGCAGCGTATTGTGGCTTTTGTTTCATTTTTTATCTTCTCTTCGGTTTCTGCTGTGCCATCCCAGTGACAAAGTAAAAATCCTCCCTCCTCTATCCTCTTTTTAAAAGTTTCAAAATCATCAACCTTAACAGTATTCGCTTCCCTGAAATTCAGTGCTTTCTGATATATATTAGCTTGTATTTCATCAAGAAGCTTCTCGATATGAATTTCTATTCCCTGCTGAGAGACAAATTCTTTTGTAAGAGTGTCCCTTCTTGCCAGTTCAACTGTTCCATTCTCCAGATCTCTTGGTCCAACGGCTATTCTTACAGGAACTCCCTTTAGCTCCCACTCTGCAAATTTGAAGCCTGAACGGAGATTATCCCTGTCATCAATCTTGGAGCTTATACCCAAACCAGACAATTTCAGTTTTATCTCATTCATCTTTGCTAAAATATTTGCATGCTCCTCGTCTGTCTTAAAGATAGGCACCATAACAACCTGTATGGGAGCAAGCTTTGGAGGCAGTACAAGACCATTGTTGTCGCTGTGAGCCATAACCAATGCTCCCATTAGCCTTGTTGAAACTCCCCATGATGTTGCCCATACATATTCCAGGCCACCCTCTTTGTTTGCAAACTGAACATCGAAAGCCTTTGCAAAATTCTGGCCCAAAAAGTGAGATGTACCTGCCTGAAGTGCCTTTCCATCCTGCATCATTGCCTCTATGCACAGTGTGTCCAGTGCTCCGGCAAATCTTTCACTTTCTGATTTTTTCCCTACAATGACCGGCATTGACATATATTCTCTTGCGAATTTTGCATACACCTGAACCATGCGCTCTGTCTCCTCAATTGCCTCAGCTTTTGTAGCATGTGCCGTGTGCCCCTCCTGCCATAGGAATTCTGCAGTTCTGAGGAAAAGACGTGTTCTCATTTCCCATCTCACAACATTGGCCCACTGATTTATAAGCAAGGGGAGATCTCTGTAAGATTTTATCCAGTTCTTGTACGTGCTCCATATAATTGTTTCAGATGTAGGTCTTACAACCAACTCCTCTTCAAGTTTTGCATCCGGATCAACAACAACACCCGGACCGTCGGGATTAGCCATAAGACGGTGGTGAGTTACAACTGCACACTCCTTTGCAAATCCCTCAACATGCTCAGCCTCTTTACTTAGAAATGATTTTGGGATAAAAAGAGGGAAATATGCATTCTCATGACCTGTCTCTTTGAACATTTTATCAAGCTGGGCCTGGATTTTCTCCCATATTGCGTATCCGTACGGCTTGATAACCATACAGCCCCGGACTGCTGAATTTTCAGCCAGATCGGCCTTTATAACCAGGTTGTTATACCATAAAGAATAGTTTTCCTCTCTGTTAATTATCTCCTTTGCCATCTTTTGTGTAATTTATTGTTAAATGGTATGATTTTTGACTACATTTGTAATGAAACGGCACAAAAGTACAAATAAATATTAATACACAGGAGGTGAACAATGAAAAACCAATTTATTATCCTATTGTCTCTGGGAGTACTATTAAGCTCTTGTGGAACTACAAACCATTATATATCATCGTCTTACGATGATGCAATCTACTACAATCCGGGAAATGACCAAACGGTTACCATCAATTCTGCTACAAACGATGCGTTAATTGTTTTAAAAAACAAAACCCGTCAGGTCGCCCAATCAAACAAGAACGTTAATATTCAGGAGATTATTCTGATGGACAATGACACAACCGTAATTGTTCCGGAGGAATCATTTGAAGAGATTCTCACAAAATTCGACTCTCCGTACTACGTTGTCAATATCAACATAATTAACGGATGGGGAGGCTACAATTACTGGGATGATCCTTACTGGAGTAACTATGGATTCTATAATCCATGGCAGTTCAGGCATAATCGTTTCAGCCCATGGAGTCCATACTTTAACTGGTACGGTTACGATGGCTGGTTCTATTCACCATACTACAGTTACTGGAATTCGCCATACTACAATCCATGGTACTACGGATACTACGGTTATGGTTATGGTAATTATTATGGTTATTATGGTGGCTACTATGGCTATGGGTACTACCCTTATGATTCGTGGTACTATTCAGGAGGTGGTTCCGGTCACAACACAAGAAAAACTCTTTACGGAAGAAGAAATGATGAGGGTGGTTACGACAATCATGACAGAGGAACAGCGAGATCGGGGGGAAGTTATGTAAGGAGAGAGGCAAATGTCGAACAGATAAGAGGTGACAGATTCTCCAGCAGTAACCGGTCCGAAAGCACATATCCTCAAAGAACAGAGAGTGTTTACAGACGAGAGAACAGAACATCTGCATCCGGTGCTATTCACAATACCGATGTTGTAAACAGCAACTCCACCAGAGGGACTTCTACCTATCAGAGAAGTAGTTCAACATACAATCCACAGTCAACTGCAAGCCAACGACAATCTGTTGAGAGAAGTTCTGAACCTGTTTACAGAAGAAGTTCTCAGCCTGTCACAAGCAATAGTAACAGCAACAGCAGATCTGTTTCTTCTTCAAGAGAGTCTGGAAGCAGTTACAGCAGGACCCCATCTTATAATCCTCAGCCATCGTCAAGCAGTAGTAATACCAGCAGTAGCAACAGCAGCTCAGGTAACAGCCACAGTAGCAGCAGTAGCAACAGTAGCAGCAGCGGATCTACATATAGAAGATAAAAAGAATTAATAATGAAAAGAATAGTTTTAATTTTGACGGCAGTTATACTAACAACTGCCATATCGGCACAAAACAGGTTTGATGCACTCAGGTATTCTCAGAATTTCTATGAGGGTAGTGCAAGAAGTATAGCTATGGGAAACGCCTTTACATCACTTGGCGGGGACCTTGGAACCTTGAGTATAAATCCTGCAAGTTCTGCTGTATACAAATATTCTGAGTTTCTGTTTACCCCTTCAATAGCTTTCTCCAATAGCAACTCAACATATCAAGGCAATAACTCAAGTGAGTCAATGACAAAATTCGGTGTCTCATCTCTAGGTTATGTGAGTTACTTCAACACCTCAAAAAGAAGCAATAAACTGCTGAATTTAAACTTATCTGTTGCAATCAACAAACTGAATAATTACAACAGCCGTTTTTATGCCAGTGGTAATACAACGAATTCCAGCTGGTTGTCAGATGTTGCGAACAGTGCTTCTGGCATACAATCATCTCAGCTTGATATTCAAAGTGTTGGTGACACATATCCGTTTTTTAACAGTGGTGCCTCCTGGAAAGCTATTCTTGCATGGAACTCAAACTTGCTTGACCGCTTACCGGATTCCGACAAGGACTACATTGGAGCAACCGAAAAAATTTCAGGCACAACAATAGTTGTTGCTGGTCCGCTTGATCAGAGGTTTCTCAGGGAGAGAACCGGAGGATTATCTGAATTTGTCCTGAATTTCGGCGGCAATATCTCAAATAAATTATACTTCGGAGCTAGTCTTGATGTCCAATCTGTACAGTATTCCGATTTACAGAAATATTCAGAATATGCAATTACTACATCACTGTTCCCTTCAAAGTTCGATAACTTCTCTCACACCTACAGACTAAATACTTCAGGAGCAGGTGTAAATGCTAAAATTGGTATGATATATGTTCCTGTACAGGGGTTAAGACTTGGAGCATCAATTGCATCACCAACGTTTATGTCTCTGACCGATGAATGGGACGAAAGTATAAAGGCTCATTACAGTGATGGTTATAATCAGTCGATACTATCACCTCTTGGTCAGTATGATTATATTGTAATCACACCAATGCGTGTTAACCTTGGAATTTCATATGTTTTTGGCAAATTTGGAGCTATCAGCGCAGATTATGAGGGTGTTGACTATTCTTCTGCCAGAATGAAAGCAACAGAATCTTACGATGATACATTTAACGAAGAGAATGATCTTATTACTCAGGATTTTGTTTTTGCAAATAACCTGCGCCTAGGTCTGGAGTTAAGACCTGTTGCAAATTTTGCACTCAGGGCAGGATATGCTTTTTATCAGAACCCTGAAAAAGATTTTGGATTTGATACTAAATACCTGTCTCTTGGCGCAGGTTTCAGAACAAAGTCGGGCTTCTTTGCAGATCTTGGTGTGCAACGCAGACTTTCACAAAACGAGGGATTCTCTCTTTATAACGATATCCCCGGTCATCTTGCCCCAAGAGGCACATCTGACTATTCGGGATGGAAGGTTCTGTTAAGTATGGGGTTCAGATTTTAAAGATAGGATATTGCATCGGGGCCTTCATTGAAAAGAAGGTCAAGAATGGAAAGATTTTTAATAAAACCATGTTTATGGGCGAATACCTGATGGTATCGCCCATTTTCATTTTCACTGAGTATTGCCTCTCTTTTAGGATGAATCATTTCTCTGAAATCGCCATTGGGGTATTTGTTCTGAAAACTGCCGGTTGTTCCCAGTTTATAGTCGGCTCCTATGAGGTTAAGTATTGCTTCCAGTAGTTTATAATTGAAATTAAACAGAGATTCTTCCTGATTTATGTAAAATGGGGAAATATCATCCTGGTAGTATTCAAAAAAGGGAGAGTTTTTATATGCCGATACTATAGCTCTCCAATGTTGTTTCTGCCACTCTTTTGAATAGTCAATCTTAATTTCGGATATGTTTACTGAATGACCGTTCTCTCTGGAAACCGGTATTATCAAAGGTAAGATGCCGTTGGCACTGTAAATGTGACAACGGCTTCTGTATGATTGCTTCTGATATTTTTCAAATTTTTCAATGAGAGCTGTCTCACATCTTAGTATTAACCGGATATACTCTACAGGCGGAAGATAGGCAGTTGTCAGGTAACAGCATTTAAGGTTATCAGTCATCTGATTTCGAACTCTTAACTTTTTTGATAATACCTCGTTTAGAAGACTTTATAAAATCCATTATAACACGCTTCTCCTGACTGTCTTCAATCTCTTCTTCAATTTTCCTGCATGCATCAGTCAGATTTAGTCCGCTTCTGTAAATTAATCTGTATATCTCACTTATTCTTTCAATCTGTTCACCCGAGAATCCTTTTCTTCTTAGTCCTATAAGATTCAGGTTAAAAAATGCTAAGGGCCTGTGTCCTACTAAAGAGTAGGGCGGCACATCCTTAGGTATCATAGATCCTCCTGACACCATTGAATATGCACCAATTCTGCAAAATTGATGCACAGCCGTGAATCCTCCGATATTGGCATGTTCGCCTACCTCTGTGTAGCCGCTCAGACCTACATAACTTACAATAATTGCATTGTTCCCAACTATACAGTCATGCGCTATGTGAGTGTATGCCATTATCATACAATTGTCTCCCACTACTGTTTTCCCACGGCCGGCTGCTGTACCTCTGTTTATGGTAACATATTCTCTTATGACCGTATTGTCGCCTATCTCTACATATGTAATCTCATCGCCAAACTTGTAATCCTGTGGCGTTCCTCCTATTATAGCACCGGGAAAAATCTTGCAGTTTGCCCCAATCTTTACATAATCCATGATAACTACATGAGGCCCGATCCATGTTCCTTCTCCAATTTCGACATTTTCTGCAATAATTGAAAATTGCTCAATAGTGACTCCTGCTCCTATAGTGGCACCAGGATGAACATGAATATTATCCATATATAACCCTTTATTTATTTTTAATTACCTGTGCAATCAATTCACCTTCACAAGCAAGTTTATCCCCCACATAAGCTTCGCCCCTCATGCATACTATTGAACGTCTGAGTGGTGTAATGATAACCATTTTAATTACAAGTACATCGCCCGGGACTACTTTTCTTCTGAATTTAACTCCGTCAATCTTTACAAAATATGTAGAATACCTCTCAGGTTCATCTAATCCGTTCAAAACCAGTATTCCTCCAACCTGAGCCATCGCTTCTATAATTAAAACGCCTGGCATTACAGGTTCATCGGGGAAGTGTCCAATGAAATATCCTTCATTAATTCCAATATTCTTAATCCCTACTATTTTATCGCTTGTAAATTCAATTATCCTGTCTACCATAAGAAATGGCGGACGGTGAGGTAACAGTCTCTTAATCCCATTTATATCAATTATGGGCTCTTTGTTCTGATCAAATACCGGAATCTCGTTCTTAATATTTTCCATTGCTTCGTTTCTCAAAATTTTTGCTAATATAGTATTAATTTTATGTCCTGGTTTTGTCGCAATTATCTTTGCTTTAACAGGAAACCCCACAAGTGAGAAATCTCCTATGACATCCAGCAGTTTATGCCTGGCACATTCATTCGGATACCTTAACTGAAGATGGTTAAGATAGCCGGTTCCTAAGTCTTCTACCTCCCTTATACCGAACTCTTCAGCGATTTTTTTTATATCTTCTTTATTTATTGGCTTTTCAACAATAACTATTGCATTCTGAAGGTCGCCTCCCTTAATAAGATTGCTCTTTAGAAGTGGCAGAATTTCATGTAAAAAGACGAATGTTCTTGAAGGTGCAACATCGAGATTATAATCCGTTCCGGCACCATACGATATATTCTGATTGCCGATAACCTTAGAATTAAAGTCAATAGTGAGGTCGATTGTAAATTGGTCGTCAGGAAGTATTGTTATCTCTGCTCCGCTCTCCTCATCCTTATAACAGATCTTCTTTTTTGGTGTAAAATATTTTCTGTCCGATGTCTGTTCTTTTAGACCACACTTCATTAACTCGTCAGAATACTGCTTTGCACTTCCATCCAGAATTGGAACTTCGGGACCGTCAATCTTTATAAGTACGTTATCTGCACCATGTCCGTACAGAGCCGAGAGTATATGCTCAATTGTTGAGATGACAACATCGCCTTTTTGTAATGTGGTTCCTCTTTGTGTAGCTGTTACATAATCGGCGGTAGCCTCGATGACAGGTTCTCCTGACAAATCTGTTCTCTGAAATCTCACACCATGATTATCTGGTGCAGGATGTAACTCCATATTTACTTTAAGGCCGGTGTGAAGGCCATGTCCGGAAAAGAAAACCGGCTTGTTTATGGTTTTTTGCTTAACCTGCATATCTGCTTATTGTTTGTGTAACTTACGGAAGATTGCATAAGCCCTGATATAATCTTTATAATCAAATGCAGGTGTACCGGCAACTACTCTCCCCTCCTCTTTAATACTGCTCATGACTCCTGCCTGTGATACTATTATTGTATTGTCAGCAATATGTACATGATCTGCAATTCCTACCTGTCCCCCGATACGGCAATTTTTTCCTATAGTAGTAGATCCTGCTACTCCAACCTGAGCTGCCATTACGGTGTTTTCGCCCACCTCAACATTGTGAGCAATCTGAATAAGGTTGTCAAGCTTGACTCCCCTCCGGATTATTGTTGAACCCATTGTAGCCCTGTCAATAGTTGTATTTGCCCCTATTTCACAGTCATCTTCAATAATAACGTTACCTATCTGAGGGATTTTCTTGTATTCACCGTTCTCCGATGGTGCAAATCCAAATCCATCTGCTCCAATTACAACATTTGCATGAATTATACAGTTTGATCCTATTTTGCAAGCCGGGTAAATCTTTACGCCCGGGTTGATTATTGTATTTTCTCCAATTACAACATTATCACCTATATATGAATGAGGATAGATCTGGGAACCGTTTCCTATAATGGCGTGTTTGCCTACATAGGAGTGTGATCCGACATATGCTCCTTTTCCAATTTTTGCCGACCATGAGATCTTTGTAAAGAATCCTCTGCCTCTCTTACTTTTGGCTTTAACAGTATTGAAAAGGTCCAATAACAATGGCATGGACTTATATGCATTATCTACCTTTATTATACAAGGAGCAGGTAATTTGGATGTTGGTTCAAAATCTCTGTTTATAAGTATTATACTCGCTTTGGAATTATAAAGATATTTTTCGTACTGAGGATTTGCGTAAAAACAGATGGATCCCCTCTTCCCCTGCTCAATTTTTGTAATCGAGCTCACCTTTGTTTCAGGATCCCCGACGATCTCGCCATTTAGCAGATCCGCTATAGTCTGTGCTTTAATTTCCATATGTATTTTTAAATTTTCGCAGTGCAAAGAAAGTATTTTTTAGTTATCTGAGAAAAAGCTTTAGCCGATAACATGTCCGAAATAAGATATATATTCTGAACATTGCCGTCTTTAGAGAGGATTTTTATCTCCTCTTCCTGAGCATCGTAACCACTGTTTCTTACCTCTCCGCTCTGTACAAAATAACTTATATCTGCATCAAAATTTTGTTTATCTTCAATCAATTTGTCTCTGGCATCTTCTATCTCAGCCTCACTATAAGGCACAGGTGACAATTTAATTTTTGGCAACATTCTATTAGTTAGCATTTTGCACAGGATAGAAAGTGTTCTGTCCTCGACGAACTGCCACTGCTTAATTGCCGACATAATATCTGTGTCGTCCAAAAGGGTAAATTTATCTAGTACCTCCATATTGTCAAGTTCGCTAGAACAAAAATTGTTTTTCAGAAAAAAGATTATTGCCGGCGATCCGGGGAGACAGAAGGAATTTTCTGTCAATAATCGTGCCCTTTTTAATATCTGTATAAGCAATTGTTCTGCTGCTATGACTGTCTTGTGTAAATATACCTGCCAATACATCAGCCTTCTGGAGATCAGAAATTTTTCAATTGAATAAATTCCTTTTTGTTCAACCACCAGAGAATTATCATGTACATTTAGCATTTTTATTATTCTCTCCAGACCAATCATACCCTCTGCAACTCCCGAAAAGAAGCTGTCTCTCTTTAGGTAATCAAGCCGATCAACATCTAACTGACTGGAAACTAACTGGTGAAGAAAGTGCTTTTCATATTTGTCCTCAAATATTTCTATAGCCATGGTCAAACGGCCGTTTTTTTCCTTATTAATTGAATTCATAAGAGCAAGCGAAATCTCCTCATGAGATACTCCTCTGATGATGTTGTTTTCCAGAGCATGGCTGAAGGGGCCATGGCCAATATCATGCAGAAGTATTGCTGCAAGAGATGCTTCCTCCTCTTCCTTAGAAATAATGACACCCTTGTACTGTAAATTTACAATCGCCTCCTTCATAAGATGCATTGCCCCTATGGCATGAAGTAGTCTGGAATGGGTTGCTCCCGGATATACAAGATTTGTCAGCCCCAGTTGCTTTATGTCTCTTAGTCTCTGGATATAGGGGTGCTCTATTAATTCGAGAATCAATCCTGAAGGAATATTTACAAATCCGTGAACAGGATCATTGATTATTTTATAACTCTCAACCATGCCGTAAAGTTACAAATTATTAAAATATTTTGATATAAATAATAAAATAACTATATTTGCGGCGGTTTAGGGCAAAAGATTTAAGGGGACGGCAGTCCCCTTATTTTATAAAATAGCTATTATGATACACAAAGAGACAATAGTAAATCTTATCGAAAGTTATCTGACCGACAATTCTCTTTTTCTGGTTGACATAAAGATCAGTCCGGATAACGATATTGAGATAACAATAGAATCAACAGAAGTTGTTGATATAAGAAACTGTGCAGATATAAGTAAAATAGTCGAATCCGGATTAGACAGAGATGTTGAGGACTATTCTCTTACAGTTTCATCGGCAGGGCTGGACCAGCCGTTCAAGGTATTCAGACAGTACCAGAAGTTTATCGGGAAAGAGGTTGAGGTTGTTTTCAGGAACGGAACCAAGCAGACAGCAATATTGTCTGATGCAAGTGAAGATAAGATTGAGCTCAGTTTTTCAAGATTAGAGAAAGTAGAAGGAAAGAAAAAAAGAGAAAGAGTTGAGATATGTCAGTTTTATAATCTTGATGAGATAAAATCAACAAAGCCATTTATTAATTTTAGATAATATTTTAAACAGTTTACCTATATGGAAGGGTTAAATTTAATTAGCACATTTGCTGAATTTAAAGAACTTAAAAACATTGACCGCCCCACAATGATGAGCGTTCTGGAAGATATATTCCGGAACCAGCTTGTAAAGATGTACGGAACAGCAGACAACTTCGACATAATCATTAATATTGACAAAGGTGACTTTGAGATATGGAGGAACCGTGAAGTGGTGGAGGAAGTGGAAGACCCAAATACTCAGATATCTCTTGAGGAAGTATCAAAAGTTGATAACTCATATGAAATTGGAGAGCAGTTTACAGAAGAGGTAAAACTGGCTAGTTTTGGAAGGAGAGGAATTCTCAATCTCAGGCAAAATCTGTCGGGCAGGATAATGGATATTGAAAAGGCAAATCTTTACAACAAATACAAAGACAGAATAGGAGAGATAATTGTTGGCGAAGTTTATCAGGTATGGAAGAAAGAGGTTTTGGTCATGGATGAGGAGGGAAATGAACTTCTGCTGCCAAAAACAGAACAGATTCCTTCAGACTTCTTCCGGAAAGGTGATTCTGTAAGGGCGGTGGTATCAAGAGTTGATATGAAAAACAACAATCCTGTAATTATTCTTTCAAGAACAGCTGCTGTTTTTCTTGAGAGATTGTTTGAGCAGGAAGTTCCGGAAATATTTGATGGACTTATTACCATCAAGAAGATTGTCCGTATGCCTGGAGAACGTGCAAAGGTGGCAGTGGAATCATACGACGAACGGATAGATCCGGTTGGAGCTTGCGTGGGTGTAAAGGGATCAAGGATCCACGGAATAGTAAGAGAGCTCAGAAATGAGAATATTGACATTATTAACTGGACCTCTAACATGCAGCTGCTTATCCAGAGAGCATTGAGTCCAGCTAAGATATCTTCCATTAAGGTTAATGAAGCTGAAAAAAGAGTTGGTGTTTATCTAAAACCAAACGATGTTTCACTGGCTATAGGAAAAGGAGGAAGCAACATCAAACTTGCGGGAATGCTTATTGGAATGGAGATAGATGTATTCAGAGATCTTGAAGAGGATGAGGAGGATGTACTTCTTACTGAGTTCAGCGACGAAATTGAAGATTGGGTTATAACTGCACTCAAATCTATCGGCTGTGATACAGCCAAGAGTGTACTAGCGCTCCCTGTGTCGGAAATTGTCAGAAGGGCTGACCTTGAAGAGGAGACAGTAATGGAAATACAGAAAATTCTGCGTTCAGAGTTCGAATAGTAAAATTGGGAGGATAAATATGACAGCAAACGAAAATATCAGAATTAACAGAGTCTTGAAGGAGTTCAACGTAGGTATGGGGACCTTGATTGACTTCCTAAAGAGTAAAAAAATTGAGATTGAAGCCTCTCCTGCAACCAAACTCACTCCTGAGATCTATGCCTTGATCCAGAAAGAGTTTGGGAAAGAGCAACTTATTAAGGAGCAATCTAAAAAAGTAGCAATTAAGGTAAAAGATATTACCGATAAAGCAGATGCCTCAAAATCGGACGATGGTGATGATGAAGTTCCTGTCAGAGAGATCTTTATTAAAACTTCGATTGCGGAACCTCCTACCCCGAAGATTATTGGAAAAATTGATCTGGACAGACAAAACAGACCAATTGAGCCTCCAAAACCAATTGAACAACCAAAGCCTGTTGAAGTGCCAAAACCTGTTGAGCAACCAAAATTTGCAGAACAGCCAAAACCAGTCGAACAAACAAAACCTGTTGAGGTGCCAAAACCTGTTGAGGTTCCAAAGCCTGTTGAACAGCCAAAACCAATCGAACAACCAAAACCTGTTGAAGTGCCAAAACCTGTTGAAGTACCCAAGCCTGTTGAACAGCCAATACCTGTTGAAGAGCCAAAACCTGTTGTGAAACCAGAACCAGTAGCACAATATACCACTGTAGAAGAACCAAAACAGGTTACAGATAATCAAATTGTAGAAGATAAACCCAAAATTACAGATCAGCCAAAGGTCTTCAGACAATCAAAGGTCTTCGAACAGTCTAAAACAACAGAACAACAAGTTTCAAAAGAGTATAATAAGCCAAAGGAAGAGCTAAAAAGAGCAGAGATCACTCAACCGGAAACAATAGAACATATAGAGACAAGATTTGAGAAGCTGAGCGGACCGAAGATAAGCGGAACAATGGATCTTACCCAGTTTGAAAAGAAGAAACCGGAACAGAAACCAAATGCCGCCTTAATCAATAAGGGCAAAAGAGAGAGAATCCACAAGAATCATAAGGAGAAAATAGATCTGTCCAAAGAGGGGCGCAGTGAACCTTCAAATAATCGCACACTGATACCCAAAGGGGCACCCGGGAACAACAGGCCTAGTCCAACTGCTGCTAATAAAACAAGTAGTACCAAGCATTTAAAAGAGAGATTCAAACCTGTAAGGAATGAGGTTGATGAGGATGCTGTACAAAAACAGATCAAGGACACCTATGCTAAAATGACAGAGGGTAAGGGTAAGACTAAAGGTTCAAAATATCGCCGTGATAAAAGAGATGTTGCCAATCAGAAGATGATCGAAGAGCAGGAGATGCAGGAGATGTCGAGCAACATCTTGAAGGTTACCGAATTTGTAACTGTCAACGACCTTTCTGTTCTCATGGATGTGTCGGTGACTAAAGTTATTGAGGCCTGTATGAATCTGGGTCTGATGGTATCAATTAACCAAAGACTCGATGCAGAGGCTATGGTACTTGTTGCAGAAGAATTCGGATATTCAGTGGAGTTCATTACAGCAGATATTCAAGAAGCAATACATGAAGAGGAAGACAACCAGGAAGACCTGATCTCCCGCCCACCTATTGTCACTGTAATGGGTCACGTCGATCATGGAAAGACATCATTGCTTGACTACATAAGAAAGGCACATGTAATAGCCGGTGAAGCCGGGGGTATAACCCAGCATATAGGAGCTTATAATGTATTACTACCAAGCGGAGAAAAAATTACATTTCTGGATACTCCGGGACACGAAGCATTTACTGCCATGCGTGCAAGGGGGGCAAAGGTAACTGATATGGCAATTATTATTATTGCGGCCGACGATGCTGTTATGCCTCAGACAAAAGAGGCAATTAACCATGCACAGGCAGCAGGGGTTCCTATGATTTTTGCAATAAACAAGATTGACAAACCAGGAGCCAATGCCGAAAAGATACGTGAGCAACTTGCAAACATGAACCTCCTTACAGAGGATTGGGGAGGCAAGTACCAGTGTCAGGAGATATCTGCAAAGAATGGTCTTAATGTTGACAAATTGCTTGAAAAGGTACTTCTTGAATCTGAATTGCTTAATCTCAAAGCGAACCCAAATAAAAGGGCACACGGGACAGTTATAGAATCATCTCTCGATAAAGGAAGAGGATTTCTGGCCACTATTCTGGTAGGATCCGGTACAATGAAGGTTGGAGATATACTTTTATGCGGGAGTCACACCGGAAGGGTGAAAGCCATGTTTAACGAAAGGGGCCAGAAAATAACAGAGGCGGGCCCATCCACCCCTGTATCAATTCTGGGTCTGAATGGTGCACCTGCTGCCGGAGAGGTGTTCAATGTAATGGAAGATGAAAAAGAGGCACGTGATCTGGCAAACAAACGTGAACAGCTGATGCGCATACAGGGTCTGAAGACCCAGAAGCATATTACTCTTGAAGAGATTGGCCGTCGTATTGCGATTGGTAATTTCCAGGAGCTGAATGTTATTGTAAAGGGTGACGTTGATGGATCTATCGAGGCTCTGTCTGATTCATTAATCAAGCTTTCTACTGAGGAGATTCATGTAAATGTAATTCACAAAGCTGTAGGTGCAATATCAGAAAGTGATGTTTTACTTGCTGCTGCATCAAATGCTATTATAATTGGTTTCCAGGTAAGACCATCTACCAATGCACGCAAGATTGCTGAGAAAGAGGAGATTGAAATACGACTCTATTCAGTTATCTACGATGCTATCAATGAAGTAAGAAGTGGTATCGAGGGTATGCTTGCACCTGAACAGAAGGAAGAGATAACATCAACCGCAGAGGTTCGCGAAACATTTAAGATTTCTAAGATTGGAACAATTGCCGGATGTATGGTTAAGGAAGGGAAACTTATCCGTAATGCCAAAATCCGTGTTATTCGTGACGGTATTGTCATATTTACAGGCGGACTTGGTTCCTTAAAGCGTTTTAAAGACGATGTAAAAGAGGTTGCCTCGGGTTATGATTGTGGACTTAATGTTGACGGTTTCAACGATATGAGAACCGGAGATATCATTGAATCCTACACCATTGTTGAGATTAAACGCAAACTATAAGAATATTTGATTATGAGCCGGATTAGTATATATTCACTTCCGGCTCTATATCTACCCCGAACTTATCAAAGACTGTCTTTCTGATCGTATCGGAGAGCCTTATAAGTTCTTCTCCTTTTGCCCCTTTATATGCAAGCAACACCAATGGTTGATTTGAATGTACTCCTACATTTCCAAATCGCTTTCCTTTAAATCCGCACTGTTCTATGAGCCACGCTGCTGGTATCTTGCAGAATCCTTCTGAAGCAGGGAATAACTTTAGTGTTGGATTAGACAATCGTATTGAGTTTGCAACATCATCACTGACTACAGGATTTTTAAAGAAACTACCAGCATTTCCTATTTCTGACGGGTCGGGTAGTTTTCTTTTTCTGATATCAATTATAATATCCCTGAGATTTTGTAAAGTCGGGTTATCAAAACCCTGCAAAGCTTGTGAGACATCTGCATAATCGCTGTTTATTCCCGGATGCTTGGAAAGTTTAAAAGATACATGCGTAATTATGACCTTAGATTTAAGTTCTCTTTTAAAAATACTGTCACGGTAACCAAACCGGCAACTCTCATTTTTTATCGTGACCTCCTCTCTTGTAGTGATATTAGTGTATTCTACTGATGTTATCGTATCCTTCGCCTCAGCTCCGTAAGCTCCTATATTCTGAACGGGAGCAGCTCCTACACAACCTGGTATCCATGAAAGATTCTCCAATCCTCCCCATCCTGCTGCTACGGTATAACTGACCAGATCATCCCATACAACACCGGCACCCACCCGGATAAACAAAAAGTCATCATTTTCTCCCGAGATTGTTATCTCCTGCATTGCCGGATGAATTACAAGGCCATCAAAATCAGAGGTGAAAAGCACGTTTGAGCCTGAACCTAAAACCATTTTCGATAATCCGGAACATTCAGGATCACTTAGCAATGACTGCAACTCCTCATTATTCGCCGGAGCTGAGTAGTATTTTGCAAATATGTTTAAACCGAGGGTATTATGGCTTCTTAGGTTCTTGTTCCGTAGAATCTTCATTTATTGAGATTTTATGTGTATAGACAAATTTGCAGATATATCTCATAAGAGCAATCAGCAACAATATTAATGCTGCAGCAATTTCTGCTGCCAGCTGCTCCTTTATTCTAGATTTAGCAGCAATCAATTCCGGGTCCTCATTTATTATATCTCCGATTGTATTTACGGGAAGATAATTAACGGACCATTTTTTTGTAACAACAGCATCATTAAGGTATATAAGTCCTCCATTTGAGCGGTTCATTGTCAGCAAAGTTTTGGCATCGGTATAGAAAACATCAATGTCAAGAGAATCGCGGTTGAGGCTGTCTATCATCATGAATGAAGATCCAGACAGAATAATATGTTTCTGACCCAAATTCTTTAGCTTTTTATTTAACAGCTTTATATTGACAATATCTGAAGTGCCGAGTTTCTCGAAATTATAAACTGAAGTGATAAAAAGGGGGCCGTCAATTGATATGAGAGAATCGGTTATATAGTTGCCATCTCTGTCTGAAATTGCGAAATTTATAACACCCTCCAGTGGTTCCGACGAGCTGGTCTTAGTTTTAGAATCTACAAAAGTCCACGTAGAATCAGGTAATTCATTTATAGTAAACTCCTTTACCTTCCCATCTTTTTTGTAGATAAGTGTTGTTTCCA
The DNA here is from genome assembly GCA_964599025.1 of uncultured Muribaculaceae bacterium. Lineage (GTDB taxonomy): Bacteria > Bacteroidota > Bacteroidia > Bacteroidales > UBA932 > Bact-08. The sequence goes on from CAZREC010000015.1 coordinate 32,618, forward strand.
GTGTAGGACCTTCTGAACTTCTGGACATACTGAGCTTTTCTTTTATATCCGTACCTATGTTGTAATCCATAAAATCTATAAGAGGGAGATGTTTATAGGAGTACACAGATAATAACAGTACAAGTGTTGCATAGACACCCATAAAGCCCCATTCCCAGTTAGCCGGAGCAATCGGAATAAAATTATCGCGTTGAAAATACAAGACCAGAGCAAAAATTAGTAGGAAAACATTTTTAAGAAAAGTTTGCCAGTTTGTTAGCTTAAGAGCCTCTCCAAAGCACCCGCACTCATGAATTGGATTGAAAATAGCCAGAACCAACGTCAGTAATGTAAAGCCCACCATGAAAACCAATACTATCCTGCATGAAATTTTCATTTTAAGACCAAGTAGAATTGAAATACCCAGAAGTAATTCTGTTGCTGACAAAACAACCCCCATTGTCTGGTAAATAAATGGGAGTGAGCCTATTCCCACGATTTTAAAATACTCCCCTATTATCAAACCACCCCCTACCGGATCAATTATCTTAACAAATCCCGAAAAGATGAACGTCAGCCCGATTATCAATCTGGCTAATGCTCTCAGCAAATTCATTGGTTTCATTTTTCTATCTGTTTAATGATAAGGTCGTATATCTTCTCTGCCGGCAACATGTTTCCTTCAATGTCAGAGCAGTCAATTCTAATAAAATTTTCGTCCCTTTGGCACTCTTTAAGGTATATCTCCCTTACGCGCTTCTGAAAGGAGATGCTTGCCTCATGAATATCTTTTTTCCCGTTCAGATACTCTCTGTCGTTTCCTTCGCGGTTCTCATTCAGTTTTTTATCCACAAAATTGAGGGGAACATCCAGAAAAAGGTTAATATCAGGTTTTGGTATTGCAAACTGATTGTATTCTGTATCGAATATCCACTCTCTTAACTTTTCAGACTCTTCTGCATCGCTTACTTTCGCACACTGGAACGCAATGTTGGAATATATATATCGGTCCAGTATGACGCAGCTCTCCTCCTTAAGCCATTCGTTTATCTCTCCTGCCGCATCTTTTCTGTCTCCGGCAAAAAGCAGAGCTATCAGCAGTGGATGAACCTGGTCTATACTGCCCAGATCACCCCTCAGAAATCGTGCTATCAGATCTCCGAATACCGGTGAGTCAAACCTTGGGAAGTGGAGATAATGCACCACCATTCTCTTTTTTTCAAAATAATTCTGTAAAAGATTAATTTGTGTGGACTTGCCAGCACCATCCAAACCTTCCAGCACAATAAACATAATAAATCCTATATTTGTGATATAAAACAAAGTTAGTTATTTTATGATAAATTACAGCGAACCTCTGGTTATGGGAATTATCAACCTTAGTGCAGACTCATTTTACAGTGAAAGCAGATGCACTACAGATGAGCAGTTTACCAAGAGGTTTGAACAAATGCTTAAAGAAGGTGCCGATATTATAGATATTGGTGCTTGCTCTACAAAACCCGGATTAAAAAGCATATCTGCAGAAGAAGAGTGGGAACTGTTGAAACCTGCCCTGAAGAGGGTACTGAGAGACTATCCATCTTCAGAAATTTCTATTGACACTTTCAGGGCGGAGATCGTAGAACGTTCATATGATTTTGTTGGTGATTTTATGGTTAACGATATATCAGCCGGCGAAGATGACGAAGAGATGCTTGAAACCGTTGCCAGGCTGGAACTTCCATATATTGCAATGCATAAGAGGGGGACTCCGGAGACAATGCAGACAATGTGTCAGTACAGTAATGTTGTTGATGAAATAAGGGGATACTTCATTGATTTTCTGCCTAAAGCAGAAGCAACAGGTATAAAAAGGATAATTATTGATCCGGGATTCGGATTCGCAAAGAATATAGATCAGAATTACGAAATACTCACCGGACTCAGAAAACTCAAAATCATATCCGGAACTGATGGTACATTTTATCCTCTTTTGGTGGGTATTTCAAGAAAAAGTATGATTTACCGTTTTCTGGATATATCACCTGAAGATTCTTTAACCGCTACTACGGCCATTCACCTGCAGGCACTTATCAACGGTGCGGATATACTAAGGGTGCATGATGTAAAGGAGGCAAAGCAGATTGTCAAGATATTCCGTAAAATATCGGTAAAGAGTGTTTAATAAATATTTACTAAATTCGTAGTCTAAACAACCCCACATTCTAATGGTAAACCATTCATTATCTGCAATATCTCCAATCGACGGCAGATACTACAAACAAGTAGAAGAGTTATCGCTGTACTTTTCCGAATATGCACTCATTAAATATCGTGTTTTCGTAGAGATAGAATACTTTATTGCGTTGTGCGAAATTCCCCTTGTCCAGCTGGAAAATATTGACAAAACCAAATTCGCTGATTTAAGGAATATCTGCAAGAATTTCAGGGCAGAAGATGCTCTTGAGATTAAGGATATCGAGAAAACTACTAATCATGATGTTAAGGCAGTCGAATATTTTTTAAAGAAAAAATTTGAAACACTGGGACTTGAGAGATATAAGGAGTTTATCCACTTTGGTCTTACTTCGCAGGATATAAACAACACATCTGTTCCACTGAGTCTGCTCGAGGGTGTACGTGATGTTTACAGGCCCAGGCTTGAAAACATGCTGACTATCCTCACATCCCTTTCAAAAGAGTGGGAAGAGGTTCCGATGCTGGCACACACACATGGCCAGCCTGCTTCACCAACCAGACTAGGAAAAGAGCTTGATGTATTTATAGTGAGAATAAAAGAACAACTATCAATGCTGGAAGCGTTGCCTTATGCTGCCAAATTCGGTGGAGCGACCGGTAACTTCAATGCTCATGCGACAGCATATCCCGGTATTGACTGGAACAACTTTGCAAAAAACTTTGTTGAAGCAAAACTTGGTCTTAAAAGGTCCTATCCAACGACTCAGATTGAACATTACGACTATCTGGCGGCATTGTTTGATAACCTTAAAAGGATAAATACAATTCTGATTGATATGAGCCGCGATATGTGGACCTATATATCGATGGAGTACTTTCGTCAGAAAATCAAAGAGGGAGAAATTGGATCTTCTGCAATGCCTCACAAGGTTAATCCTATTGATTTTGAGAATGCAGAAGGAAATCGGGGGATGGCAAATGCTATATACGAACATCTTTCTGCAAAACTACCTGTTTCTCGTCTTCAAAGGGACCTTACAGATTC
>CAZREC010000016.1:0-35477 GCA_964599025.1 uncultured Muribaculaceae bacterium
AACATGGATATTCCGATGCAGTCATTTTTGGCCATGCACTGGAAGGAAACCTGCACTTTATGTTTAATCCTGACTTTGGTGAACAATCGGAAATTGACAGGTATGGCAATTTTATGGACGATGTTGCCGATATGGTTGTGGGTAAATATGACGGATCTTTAAAGGCAGAACATGGTACAGGCAGAAACATGGCCCCTTTTGTAGAAAAAGAGTGGGGATCGAAAGCATTTGAACTGATGAAGGAGATAAAGGATATTTTTGATCCTAAAGGAATCCTGAACCCGGGTGTTATCCTTAACAACGATAATAAGATTCATCTGAAGAACTTCAAACCTATGGCTGTGATACGAGAATCTGCCGACAAGTGCATGGAGTGCGGATTCTGCGAAGGCACTTGTGTTTCTGAGGGGCTCACACTCTCTCCAAGACAGAGGGTTGCCACATTCAGGGAGATGGAGCGACTAAGGTTAACAGGAGAGGAGCCACACAGAGCAGCAGAGCTTAATAATCTTTATAAATACGCCGGCCTTGCAACATGCGCCACCGACAGCCTTTGCTACATGAAATGTCCGGTGAAGATAGACACAGGAAAGCTTGTCAAGGAGCTGCGTCATGAAGGGCACTCACAAAGAAGCGAGAAAATAGCAACCTATCTCTCAAACAATATGGCAACCGTAACTGCAGGTATGAGAGCAGGTCTGAGCCTATTCTTCTACATCAGGCTGATTATGGGCAAAAGAGTATTCGGGACGCTTGCAACAGCTTTTCACAAGTTATCAGGGGGTCTTGTACCTTTGTGGAACGAACATTTCCCAAAGGGTGCAAAAAAACTGCCGGCCACACACCAAGAGATTCACTCTTTGGCAGATGTAGCCGGTAACACAGACAAGGTAGTCTATTTTCCGTCCTGCATTACAAGAGCCATGGGTGTGGCCAGGGATTACAAGGATTCTCTGGAGATAACACAACTAACAGAAAAACTTCTTAGAAGAGCCGGATATGAAATTGTCTATCCGGAAGGATTAAATTCTCTTTGCTGCGGAATGGCTTTCTCCAGCAAAGGTTTTGTTGAGGCTGGCAAACAGTCATCGGACAAGCTGGAAGCAGCACTGCGGGAGGCTTCTGAAAATGGGAAGTATCCTGTCCTTTGCGACATGAGTCCGTGTCTTTACACCATGAAGACAAACTTTGGTGACAGACTTAAACTATATGAACCGGCCGAATTTATTCAGGAGAAACTTTTAAACAGGTTAAATATCAGACAACTCGACAAAAAGGTCGCAGTGTTTGCAGTCTGCAGCGCAAAAAAAATGGAGGTAGACGGTTCAATCGCATCAATCGCACGTAAGTGTGCAAAAGAGGTGGTTGTCATAGACAGTAACTGTTGCGGTTTTGCAGGTGACAGAGGCTTTTTGCTACCTAAACTTAACCAGCACGGTCTTAGGTTCATAAAAGAACAGAGCACCGGCTGTAAAGAGGGTTACGCCACTTCTCGTACATGTGAGATAGGGCTATCTAATCATAGTGGTATAACATTCTCATCAATATTGTATCTGGTGGAGGAGGCCTCCAGATAAAATTTAAAAATGATAATTTATGTACAATAGTTTAAAGGATTATGTGGAATTTCTGGATTCCAGAGGGGAGCTGATAAGAATTAAGGAGTTTGTAGATCCAGTATTGGAGATTGCCGAAATTACTGACAGAATATCCAAGCAACCCGGGGGTGGTAAAGCTCTGCTTTTTGAGAACACAGGAACATCTTTTCCTGTCCTTACAAATATGATGGGCTCGAGGGAGAGAATCGCCCATGCTCTTGGAATTGAGAGCTTTAACGAAATACCTCAATATATTAACACACTTTTAAAGGAGCTCTCTCAGGAGAGACACTCTTTGCTGGAAAAGTTGAAACTGCTGCCTCACCTTAAGGAGGCTGCCGGATGGATGCCAACCAGACATAAGGGTGATGCCCATTGTCAGGAGGTTGTTCTTTTCAAACCCGAGCTGAGCCGTTTGCCAATTTTACAATGCTGGCCGGGTGACGGAGGTCGTTTCATTACACTTCCTCTGGTGCACACCAAGGATCAGAGAAGCGGAATAAAAAATCTGGGTATGTACAGAATGCAGGTTTTTTCTGACAGCACTACAGGTATGCACTGGCACAGACACAAGACAGGAGCAAAGCATTTTTCCGACAGTAAATCAAATCAGTTTCCTGTAGCAATAGCACTAGGCGGAGATCCTGTATACACATATGCTGCAACCGCTCCGCTTCCTGAAGGAATAGAAGAATACCTTATGGCGGGATTTCTCAGAAACAAGGCTGTCAGTCTGGTAGAGTGTCTGACTCAGCCATTACATGTCCCGGCAGATTGTGACTTTATTATTGAGGGCTACATAGACAAAAACGACCCACTGGTTACAGAGGGTCCGTTTGGTGACCATACCGGCTTTTACTCACTTGCCGACCTCTACCCTCTCTTGCACATTACATGCATAACTCACAAGAAAGATGCAATCTACCCTGCAACACTTGTAGGTGTTCCTCCACAGGAGGACAAGTACATAGCATACGCAACAGAAAAGATTTTCCTGTTGCCCATTCAGCTAACCATGGCCCCGGAACTTACCGATCTTTATCTTCCTGAAGAGGGGACCGGTCACAATATTGCTGTTATAAAAATCAAAAAGAGCTTTCCCGGTCAGGCAATCAAGGTTGCTCATTCACTCTGGGGAGCAGGACAGATGATGTTCAACAAAATTATGGTAGCAGTGAACGAGGATATTGACATACGCGACTGGGAGCAGCTTTTTGAGACAATATCACGTAATTACTCTCCACGCAGGGACACTCACTTCAGCCGCGGACCTCTTGATGTACTGGACCATTCCGCCCCTCAATGTGGTTTCGGAGGAAAAGTGCTTATTGATGCTACCGTTAAATATCCTGAGGAGATGGGGGGAAATACTCAACCGTTCAATGATGCTTCAGTTTCAGGAATAACAAAGGCATTTCACTTCACCCATAATGAAAACGACCTGAAGGGTACGATTAACATTCTGCTTGACCCAGATACCGACCTTAATGACCGTTATCTGAACCTGTGGCTGTGGGGAAACAATTGCGACCCTATCAGGGACTCTAAATATGTTGACGGCAAACTGCTTATGGATAGCAGGTCAAAGAAAGAGGGTCTGAATGTAAGAGAGTGGCCGACAATTGCACACTCATCGGCAGAGACTATTGAGTCTGTAGACAATAAATGGTCATCCTTAGGGCTGGGTGAGTTTATCCCCTCCCCTTCCCTGAGATTTTTAAAGCCGAAAGTATAGCCAGTCCAATAAACAGCAGCATTGATGCGTATGCAACTCTGCCAATTACATCTCCGTATCTGACAAAAGCTGTAATCTTGTTGTTAAGGTTAAGGTCACCTCTAAGGTATGCCCTCTCCCACCATTTTGTCTTCTGGACTATATCTCCCCTCTGGTTTATGAGGGCCGAAATTCCGGTATTGGCGCTTCTGACAATGGATCTGCGGGTCTCAATTGCCCTCAGGGATGCATATCTAAGGTGCTGACTGTAACCTGGTGTATTTCCCCACCAGCCATCGTTGGTTATAATTGCCATCACATTTGCACCCTTTAATACATATTCGCGGTAGTAATCACCATAGATGGACTCATAACATATAGCTGCTCCGATTCTGATACTTTTATCATGAGTTTCAAAGACTGTTCTCTCCTTTTGTGTACCGCAACTTCCTGAAGTTCCGCCAAGATCTATGGACAACGATTGCACGAATTTAAGATACTGAGGATATGGCAGATATTCAACCAGTACAACTAATTTTGATTTGTGGTAAAAGCCGTATTTACCTGTACTATCGAGCATAACCGCTGTATTGTAGTAGTCGTACCAGGAGGTCTCGTACCGTTTTGCCGTATATGTGGGGGGGGCGTCTGAAGCTGTTTGCGGATAAATGTAGTATGATGTTGCGCCAAATAGTATGTTTTCTGTGTTCTTTTGCTTCAGCAATGCATGAAGGCTCCTGAATGTCTCATTTCCAAAAGGGTTATTCTCGAACAAATGATCGGTGAATGTCTCGGGTGCCACTATAAGGGCAGTTGTATCTGTAACTGCATTATCCACAACCGAAAAACGAGTTTCATCCTGCTGTTGCTGGGTCATTCCCGAGAATTTATCCTTGTATGGGTCTATGTTAGGTTGCAGTGCAACAAATTCTTTAGGGTTAATCTCCTCATTGTATGTATAGTAAATATATTTTGAAACAGCTATCGGTGCAAATAACAGAAACGCATAAAGTACAAATGCAATCCGGAACCCTTTTTCCTTTCTGTCAGTTCTGTTGAGCAAACTGAACAATGTTACATTGGACAAAAGGATCCACAAGCTTCCGCCAAGTGTACCGGTAAACTCATACCACTGAATATCCTTGATTGAGGTTGCAAGTCCGTTACCCAGCACAAGCCACGGCCACGAGATCTCCGCGTCAAAATAGAAGTGTTCCCACGCAATCCAGCCGAGAATCAGGAAAAGGTATCCGAGTGCCGGTTTTGTCTTTCTTTTAAACCATCTGAAACCTGCAAACACAAGTGCCATCTGGAGTGCATTCAATACTACAGCAGCAACGGCTCCGGCAGGAGTGGCATTATATATCCAGAAAGTAGTTATGAAGTTCCAGAGAAGAAAAGTCGAATAGTAATAAATCCAGCCTCTTTTAATTGATTTTTCTGAAAGTATCTTTTCCACTTGTAAAAGAGGAACCAGAGCAACCAGCATAAGTAACCCTGTATAAGGAACAATGAAAGGAACAGACAGCAGAATTGCAGAAACAAAGGTCAGTCCCCATAAAAATAAAGTCTCCTTTTTAGCCATATTTTACTACTTTTGCGAACTTTAAAAAAACAGAACAGATTGATATGAAGAGAATTTTCAAATTTGCCATGTTACAGGTACTGGCAGCATCTCCTGTGTTACTCCACGCACAGACTAAGGACAAAGATACAACAATCTATAATTTTAACATAAAGGAGATTAGTATAATTTCTACTCCAAAAGAGACTTATCGGTTACAACAGCTCCCTGCTTCCACATCAATTATCAACTCAGGATTCATAGAAAGCACAGGAACAACTTCAATCAAAGGAATTTCTTTTGTAGTTCCTAATCTATACATCCCCCAATATGGTTCCAAACTTACATCGGCAATATATCTAAGAGGTATTGGATCAAGGTTCAGCCCCTCTCCCTCTGTCGGACTGTATGTAGACAATGTTCCTTATATCGACAAAAGTGCATTCGACTTTGAATTCCTTGGCATAGAAAGAATTGAGGTGCTGAGAGGTCCTCAGGGAACTCTTTATGGCAGGAATGCTCTTGGCGGAATAATTCACTTACGTACAAAGTCCCCTTTTGCCAACCCTTCTACAGTTATTGACCTCAGTGCAGGAAGCTACGGGCAGTATAAGGGTAGTTTTGTGACTAATCACAAACTAAGCGAGAAGGTTGCATTTTCTTTAGGTGGGTTTTACACTCATAAGGATGGCTTTTTTATCAATGATTTTTCCGGTAAAAAAGCAGACAAAGAGAACTCTGCCGGAGGTAGAATCAAGCTGGGCTGGAAGATATCTCCAAAATGGTCCGCAGAAGCAACGTCACACCTGGAGAATTCCTCTCAGGATGCATATCCCTATGGAGTATATAACAAGACAACCGGCAAAACCGCCAGTCCAAATTACAATGATACAAGTTCGTACAAGAGACTGATGAGTACAAACAGCCTTGTTATAACATATAATGCAAAAAAGTGGAAAATGAACCTGATTTCGGCATATCAGTACCTTAACGATACAATGAAGCTTGATCAGGATTTCTCTCCACTTTCGCTTTATACAATGAAACAGGCTCAGAGAATCCATAACTACAGTCAGGAGGCAGTTTTCAAATCTGAGAACAATAAAAATTATCAGTTTGTATCGGGCGTTTCGGCCTTTTTTCAGAAGAACCTTACCTATGCCCCAATAGTTTTTGGTTCAGACGGGGTCAACCGTTTCTTCCAGCAGATGTTCAACAAGCTCTATGCAGGGGGCCAGATGCCTTTCCTTATGAATGTAACAAACCTTACAATTCCGGTAACAGGTACATTTGCGCAGGAATCCTATGGATTTGCCGCATTTCATCAGGTTACACTAAACAGGCTTTTTACCGATAAACTCTCTTTGACTTTAGGGCTCAGATATGAATATGAACATCAGTATCTCAACTACGACAGTGAAACCTCCCTTTCGTTAAGCTATAACTTGCCTAATGTTCCCAGACCTATAACCACTACAATACCGGCAGTAGCCAAAGGTTTTGACAATCAAGCATTCAGTCAGCTTCTTCCAAGAATAGCATTTCAGTATAAGTTCAACAATAGCAATAAGTTATTCATCACTTCTGCAAGAGGTTACAAGGCTGGGGGATATAATATCCAGATGTTCTCAGATATAGTTCAGGGAAAACTGATGTCGGGCATGTCTTCTCAACCGGCGGGTTCTTCTACGTCAATTGATGCAGACAATACAATTTCGTATCGCCCTGAGTATAACTGGAACAACGAGATAGGTTTCAGCGGTGATATAATACCTCAAAAATTATCTGTCAATGGCGCGCTCTTTTACATAGACAGCCGCGACCAGCAGGTTGTCCAGTTTGCAGGAGCCAACGGCTTAGGAAGAGTCGCCCGTAATGCAGCAAAATCATATAGTGCCGGGCTTGAACTAAATGTAAGATACAATTTATCACAGGCACTTGTAGCCTCACTTAGTTATGGGTATACTAATTCAAAATTTACTGAATATACCGACAAACAGAATGAATATTCCGGAAAGCGTGTCCCTTTCGTTCCGGAAAACACAATTAACCTTGACATTAACTATTCCAGAAGTTTTCCGGGCAAATTCATTAAAAAATTTAATTTAGTGGCTCAGTTTTTGGGAGCAGGAAAGATATTCTGGACAGAAAAAAATGATGTTGTTCAGGATTTTTATGCCTCCGCAAACATTGACACCTCAATAAATTTTTCTATTTTTGAGTTTTCAATATATTTAAACAATATTACAAACAGCAGATACAATACTTTTTACTTCGAAACACTTGGTACAGGTATTGCTCAGTTGAATTATCCATTTAATTTTGGAACCGGTTTAAAAATTGACTTATAACATATAGTATGATCGAAAGCTTGGTTAAGGGATTTATTGTCGGAATGGGAGCCTCCATCCCTTTGGGACCAATGGGGGTAATGTGTGTGCAAAAAACCCTTGGTAAAGGCAGGAATTCGGGATTAATAGCCGGGCTTGGCTCTGCGATAACTGACACTCTCTTTGCAGCCATTGCAATAATGGGTCTGGCCTATATGCAAAAATTCATAGACTATTACGAAAATTATGTACTGCTCTTCGGTGGTCTGGCAGTGGCACTGATAGGGTTAAAAATTTTCCTGACCAACCCTGTAAAACAGATCCGTATGCCTAAGGGAGGAAAAAAACATTTTCAGGATTTTTTCTCTGCAATAGTAATGACAATCACCAATCCGGGTGGAGTGTTCCTGATTATTGGCATGTTTGCATTTGTAGGAATGGATGTTGACACTCTCTCCTCCGGCAAGGTTGTCTCTCTTACACTCTGGGGTGTTTTTCTGGGAGCATCGGCATGGTGGTTCATATTAAGCACATCTATCAATATATTCAGAAACAAATTCAGATTAAGGCAGTTGTTGATGATTAACAGGGTATCCGGAGTCATAATCATTGCCCTTGGCCTTATTTCCACTTCACAGGGAATATGGCAATTCATTTCACCATATTTCTTCGTGAACTAATTTATCTCTATCTTTGCATCAACTTTTCGGGGATGTTTTGGTTTTGACAGCAAATTCAATCGGAAGGTAAGCACGTAGAGCGTTGCGAAGCTGGCTCTATAATCCCGGAACGCAAGCCATAACTGGCAACAACAACTATGCACTCGCTGCGTAATTAGGCTATGCTTAATCGCTTTATCGCCGCCGGCTAGGTCCGGCCGTGACGAGTATCCCGCCTGACTTTAAGCCCGCTATGTCAGACAAATGGGGTATCATTCAAGCACGGATGCTGACGTTCACTCCTCTACGACGTCTCAAGATAAGAGGATAAGCTTTGAGTAGTCTGCCTGTAGGCAGCTCAAAGACGAAAAACAAGAACAGGCTAAACGTGTAGAAAGCTTTTGGATAGTTTGTTTGGACGGCGGTTCGAGTCCGCCCATCTCCACAAAAACGCCCGGTATTATAACTGATATCGGGCGTTTTTGCATCTTTTATGTTGGATGAGTGCGATAACCTTCAAGGGCATGCAATCGCATTTACCCACAATACGTTCGTTCCGCTAAAAAACAAAGGCCCCCCTAGAGTTTGCCAATAAATATCAGATGCAGGGGGACTACTTGTTTTTTTGCCGCTACACTCACGTTGTGGGTGCCCAAATGCATCCTTTGCAATGCTCTTTCAGATTATCGCACTCATCCATACAAAAGAATTCGATCTCCGATCTGCCAGTTGTTTTAACCCGCCGGATGATTTTCTTTTAGTATGGATGTTTACCGTGAATTTGTCCCCGGAAAAAGACGTGCAGAGGGAATATCCGTTAAAGCATTTGTGCAATCTAGTCTGATATGCAAAATCAGATAATATATTGAAACAAAAAAAATAATCTTTCAATTATTATTTATTATTTTACTCCATGCTGATCCCGGCATAGTTGGTGATGAATCCTCTTTTAAAAGACCGGTGTCAACCCTACTGAATAAAGATTGCAGGATGAGCTTCCTATCCGAATCATCAATTTTTGTCCCCGAAATCATTGAAAGATAAACATATGTTAACTGTTCTCGCTCCTCAGCATCTCTTGCTAAATGGAAATAACTAAATGTGACCTTATAAAATGCCCTTAATCCAAAAGCAATAAATGATAAAAAAGATATATAAACAATTGACCATTTTAACGCTTTTAAATCACCCGTTATGAAGTTTAAAAGCATACCCTCCGGTCCTAACCATAATAGACAAAATAGTGATATAGCAGCAAAAAGGGTAAGTCCTATAAGCCATTTTAAATATGTCTTTCCTTTTTCATTCATCTCAAGTGCTCTTTTATGCCAATATTCTGCTGGCTTTGATAATCTAAGTTTCTCTTCATATGTCCTTTCCATCTCCGCAATTTTCTCCTTATACTCTATTTGTTGCACTTCATGTAATCTTGATGTGTTATCTAACCATTCCTGAAATTCAGTTTCTTTTGATATAATTAAATTTTGGAATTTGATAGTTAGGGAATCAATACTCTTATTGCGTTCGTCAATTATCAAATTTACTCTTTTATCAGAATCATATATAAATGATTCTAAAGAGGTTTTTAAATTCTGAATCGATTTGATTTCAACAGATGATCTAGAAGAAATATTCTTCCCTGAATACTTAAATTCATAAGCAAAAATTCCTCCAACAAAATATTTTTGGCCCAAGCTACTTAAATTGTTTTGAGGAAATTTCTCTACAATCATATCAAATGCACCCATAAAAGAATCTTCATTGTTCAGAAAAACCTCGTTTAAAAATTTTACATAAGGAGAATCAAATGTTAATACGTTACTTTTATTTTGATTAAAATTTTGATTTGAGTAACTACTCCAAATTTGATATAATTCTACATTTCTATTTGCATTTTGAGCAAAATTATCTTTTAAGAAACTAATTATCTTCGAAAAATAGTTGAGTGAATTATCATAAGCAGGAGGTCTATTCTCCATTGAATTCCAGCCTTCAAATTGATTATAAGCGTATTTGTAGATTTCAACTAATCCCTTTATTTTTACGCTGATTCCAATATAAGGGAAAGAGTAAGTGTACTCAATTTCTGATAAAACATCATAATCTGGAGTATTAATAATTAAAGCATTAAATTCTGAAGGGGTCATAGTTGTAAAAATTTTATAAATATAATAAAAGAGAGTCTTATAAAACCCACATTGAAAAATTATTTATCAACACTACCATAACTAAAAAATTGGCGCATTAAAATCCTCACTAAAAATCTATTATTTATATTCTTAAACATATAAATAATTAAATAGAAAGAACTTAATCACAAAACCAAATTGGCACAATAACCGTTAAAAGACTAGTCATAACTGATATGGAATTTTAATATTATCAATACAACGTTACAATCAAAACTTCAGAAATTATTTTTTCACGCACCTCACCGGCAACCCTCCTGCACGGTAGTCGGATGCCATATTTGATCCGCTGCTGGTGAAGAAGAGCGATGATGCATAAATACCGGAGACATCACTTGACCAGTAGTCACCCATTGTGCCACGTATGGTTGCTTCGCCTTTGCTGACGTTACGAAAACCGGTTGCCGGCAGGAAAACGCTTCCCACATGGTCGGTGGTGTGGTTGCCACCAAACCATCTTCCGGGAAGACCATCCGGATTATTTACCGGATCGTATAGCCATGTACTTCCGGCAATATTCAGTACTGCCAGTTCGGTAGTTGTCGGAACGCGCCAGCCGGCCGGACAAGGATTGTAAGAGGCCATATCCCATGATGGTGCGAATGCATTACACCAGTCATAGGGAGGGGACTGAACTGTGTAGAATTTGGATGAATTTGATGCTTTGTTACCTTCGGTAATTGCAACAGGTCCCGTAACAGTGTCGGTACTTATATATTCCTGTCCATGCATTCTCCCCCACTGAAACAATAATCCATTAGGACGCTCTGTGGTGTAACCTGCGTTCACAGGGGCCCAGGTTATACCTGAAATAACAACAGCCAATCGGTTAGTACCAGGATATGAGAGATCGATCTCATCCTTTTTGCACGATGCCAAGACAATAATAAGAGTTGCGATTATTAATTTCTTCATTTGTATAATGTAATTTATTTCTTTTAAATACTTATTTTAAAACTGGATATGTAACTCTTGAATGGTTTACCTCTAATAACTTTTGCTTGAATATCTCCTTTACCTTCCGGATATCCCTTATCGAGATCTCTGCGTCATAAAGCTGATTTTCAGAGATTCTTATATCGACCATCTTCTCAACAAGTGCAGATATACTCTCTTCGGAATAATCGGTAAGAGAACGCGATGCAGCCTCTACAGCGTCCGCCATCATTACAATTACCTGTTCTTTGTAAACAGGAAGCACTCCCTTATATGAGAAATCTGCAATTTTATCCGGGTCACCTCCATTATTCACAAACTGATTATAGAAGTAAATTGTCCGAGAACGCCCATGGTGAGTGAGTATAAAATCAATAACAATTTGTGGTAGTCTGGCTTTTTTTGCAAGCTCCACACCCTCGTCAACATGTTGTATGATAAGCCGTGCACTCTCCTCCGGGGTAAAACCTGAATGTACGTTTGCTTCTCCTCTGCGCTGGTTTTCAATAAAGAACTGCGGATTGTTCATTTTTCCAATATCGTGATAAAGCGCCCCTACCCTTGTTAGCAGAGCATAAGCCCCTATTCCTCTTGCTGCACTCTCGGCAAGTGTGGCAACCTGAAGCGAGTGCTGGAACGTACCGGGAGCCTTTTCTGACAGTGCCTGCAAAAGAGGAGATGTTGTATCTGACAGATCTCTCAGACGCAGGTTAGATACCAGTCCGAATATCTTTTCGAACAGAAAAAGAGCAGGATATGCGGCAATTATTAGTATTGAGTTCCAAAGAAAGTAGAGTATAACAGATGAGTTTATTCCTGCAAATGATCCATCCTCAATAAGTCTGAATGTTGTATATGATATTATCAGACAAACAAATATAACAACAGAATTGACAAACTGCTGCCACCCTTTGTTCCAGTATGTAAAAGTATAGATTGCAACACCTCCGGCCAAAGCATTCAAAAAGAACAATTCATACCCACTTTGAGCAATAACTACTACCGGTAGTAAAAAGAGGAGGTAAATAGGTAACACAATCTTTGATGTGAAGAATGAGGTTATAAAAAGAGCAAACACAGAATATGGAACGACATACAGATATGCCGGGTTTATGTTTTTAACCAGTACAGTTATTATGACAATTAAGAAAAACTGCATCAACATGAAATTCAATTTATTCTGATCGGCCAGCAGTTCTCTTTTAAGGAAAAACAGTAAAATGGTAAAAAGCAGCAAAATCCCCAAAACAAATATAAAATGCCCTAGCTTAAGCAGATATACACTTCCGGAAAAACCCATGCTTAGTTCATATTCTGCTTTATAGGAGTCCAGAAGTTGTTCAATTTCAGCAGTAACAGTTTCTCCCTTTGCAACAATCAGTTGTCCGGTATAAAGGATACCCTTTGTCGGAGATATATAATTAACAGCACTTTTATGAGCAATCTGGGTATTATTGATGTCAGGAACCAGGTTCGGAACAAGAAGCTGATAAATTTTTTCATCGCTTAATTTTTCAGAGTACTCCATATCCGGGAACTCCTCTTTTATACTTCTTTTAATATAGTTTGCAGCACTTTTCTGAGTGAATACCTCAAGAGCAGGAGTTTCATAATTCTCTTTACCCCTTTGAATAATGATAACCTTGTCAAGTAGAGAGGTATCTGCAAATTCATTAACCAATCCCCTGTCGTATATCTTTTGAAATGAACTGTTAATATTGTCGAACAATAATGAGTCTTCTCCCTTGCCTATAATCTCAGCCAGCGCAAACAGTTGCTCTGTTTTGATTTTTCCTACATATGTGTAATAAGGAATAATCTGGGCAGCTTTTAAATTGCGTTCAGCTCTTAACTCCATTTCACTTTTTAGAATAGGAATATCAAGAGGAGCAATCAAAGTCTCGTATAGCCAAGGTCTTCCTTTTGCATATTGATACTTGAATTTACCCTCGTTGGGAATAATTGCTGCAATTATGAGTGCCGCAAGAAAAATGCTTGTAAGAAAGCGGTTTCTTTTTATGAGCTCAAAATAATTCATACTGACAAAAATAAACTATTTTTGATGAAAATTTATATAAAACATCTGTTTATGAAAAAGGATCAGTTAATAAAATTCAGAATAATACCTGTCGTATTGCTTCTTCTTGCAGCAAATTTGGTTTCCGGACAAAAAAAATATGTAATTGAATCAAAAAATCTAAAAACAAACGATACCGTATTGGTATTTACACCAAAAGGCTGGAGTGAAAATGCAAAAGAGGCTTCACCTGCTCTGTTTCTTCTACACGGTTGGAGCGGTTGCTGGAAAAACTGGAGTGACAAGACCGACATACAGTCGTTCAGCGACAAATACGGCTTTATAATTATTACACCTGACGGTTTCTACAATGGATGGTACCTGAATAATGTTGACCCCGCAAAAATGCAGTGGAGAACATTTTTTGATAATGAGCTTTACCCTATGATGGTCAGCAATTACAAGCTCGATCCTGAAAAAACATTTATTACCGGACTGAGCATGGGTGGACACGGAGCAATAAACATCTTTCTTGATGACATTAAAAGGTTTCGTGCTGCAGGAAGTATGTCAGGAGTACTCAACCTTATGGATACCAGATTGAAAAGCAGTCAGATAACAGAAGTACTGGGCCCCTATTCAGATGATGCTCCAAGTTTCATTAACAGTTCTGCTTTGAACCGTCTTGAATCGATCAAAGGTACTGACAGAATAATGCTTATAACCTGTGGAGCGCAGGACGGGCTTGCCAAAAGTGCGACTGATTTTACAAAACGCTGTGATGAGCTTAAAATTCCAAATATACTTATTCTAAGCCCCGGGGTTCATTCATGGAAGTACTGGATATATGCACTTGACCTTCACCTCTACATGTTCTCGCGTATTGTCCGCAATGAGGGAATGGGTTATTAATTCATCCATTTCGGTTTTGGCTTGTCCATGAGGTAGTAATCAAAATACTCGTCCATCCTACGTGACCAGTCAACCGCAATCTCTCTCTTTTTGATATTGTGTCCGTCTCCTTTGTAATTGAACATCCAGACCTCTTTGCCAAGTCTCTTAAGTCCAAGGAACAATTCAATCCCCTGCGAATAAGGAACAGCTTCGTCTCCGTCACTGTGTCTCGAAAGTAGCGGGGTAGTTACTTTATCAAGAAAGAATACAGGAGAGTTCTTTATGTAGTTCTCCTGCTTATCCCAAAGTGTCCCCCCTATCCTGCTTTGCGACGACTCATACATGAACATTCTTGGTTTTCCTGCACCTGCCCTTATACCGGTATATGCCGACGTCATGTTTGCCACAGCGGCCTCTGAACATGCACACCTGAAAAGATTTGTCTGAGTTATAAGAAAGGCAACCTGATAACCACCCCAGCTGTGGCCCTCGACCCCGATTCTATCCGGGTCGGCAATCCCTTTATCAATCAGATGTCTGGTTCCATCTATTACAGTATTCACACAACTTTTTCCGGGCCAGCCAATCTCATATGTAATGTCTGGCATAAATACTACATATCCCCTGCTTACAAACATCACAGGATCTATTGTAGATGTAGTGGGAGCCGGCGGATAAAACAGAAATGCATCCTGACTCATTGTTTCGTAAAAATAGACTATTACAGGGTATTTTTTTGTGGAATCATACCCTTCCGGGGTGTAAAGAACTCCTGTCTGCAACCTTCCGGTTTTGTCATTCCATCTTATGACCTTGGAATCGCCTGTCTTGTAATCACTAAGCTGATCATTCATATCTGTCAATCTCTCTGTGAGCTGGAAGTTTTTGTCTGTGAGCCAGTAATCGGGAGCCTCTTTAAAGTTCTCTCTCTTAACAATGTACTTGTCTTTTCCAAGCTGCTTTACAAACGTGTATTTATACTCATTTTCAATAAGTTTAACAGGATTGTTACCACTTTTAACCTTATAGAAACCAGAGTGCATATTGGTTTTATTGACAGCTTCCAGTAAAATCTCTGCTTTTAGGTCAACACCAATTGATTTTTCTCCTCTTTCAGTCAGTTTCAACACCTTGAACCTTATGTTGTTTTTCCTTCCGTATCCGTTTGTAACGCATATAGGGTCACCTATTCCTGAAACAGGCAGTGCCCATACGTCAAACTGGTCATATACAATAAAATAGTTCTTATCAAGAGTAATACCGGCCTGTCCGTAAGCTCCGGCAGGCTGCGGTTTGTCAAAATTCTGCTCCTTGACAGGGAACGGCATTTTTGATGAAATTGAAGTTTTATTCAACGTATTCAAATCTGTAACGTACCAACCCTCCTCATCAGGATTGTAAGTAAATATATGCGGAGTTTCGGGTGAAAGAGCAAATGAACCGACAAAACCTTTTATCAGTATTTTTCTCTCTCCTGTAAAGGCATTGACGCAATAGAGATCCTTGGGTGTGGGATCTTCCCATGAAGAGTTGTACATGTATGGTTTGTCATTAAATTCAAAACCATAAGGAGAGTTGTCATCCGGTTGCAGAAAAACACCAAAACCTTGTGTCAGGTGAACAAATTTGCCACTTTCCGGATAGAATGAACAACGTTGGCTGTTTTCGAAAACCTTAGTACTGTTATCTTTCTGTATTGGCAATAAAGTGTCGTTCCATCTCCAGAGCTCATATTCATACGCTTTTTTAGGAGCTTTTTCTTTTATTTTAGCCTTTGTCTCCTTACTCTTTCTTGGAGATATGTCAAATTTTAAATATTTTTCAGAAGATGAAAAGGTAATTCCTTTTTTGACATTGAATTCCATATTTGACGGCAACAACTCTTCATTCAGTTGCAGAATATTGCTCCGTTTATTTTTTATATCCAGTAAAACACTCTCCGTACCATTAAAGAGAGTGTCCCTGCTCTGGAAAAACACAAGAGTGTTGCCTCTCTTGTTTACTCCAAAATCAGTTATATATTTTTCAGTTGTATAAATCGTGTCAGATCTGTATCCGTTTTTTCCCTTGAAGTCAAGGACCGCTATAGACGACACTCCCTTTTCATTTTTAAGTACAGCAATGTTTTCAGAAGTCAGAAATCTGCTTTTGACAACAGAACCAACAGAATCTGCTCTTGCCACTCCGATTTTTTTAATGAATAGTGTCTTTCCTTTTAAAACGGTGAAATAGGGTGAGTCCTCAATAATATCAGGATTCTTGAAATTACCTATTGTGTCAATTTTGCCGGAACTCTTTTGTATAGAATACAGAGTATCTTTTACATAAAAAAGAGCAGAGTGCTGATTGTTGAAAAGTTGAACCCCAGAACCACCTTTTATACTTAGCTTAAATTGATTTGCCTTTATTTTTATATCAAGAACAGATTTATCTGTGAAGTTTTTATATTCTGTAAAGCTCCAGCCGGCATCATCGGAAATAATGAATTTTTCAATTGTTCTCCATTTATCATAAACAGATTCGTCTAAAGACTTTTTTTGAGCTTGTAATGAAGAGATTGATAAGAGAAGAGTAGCAACAAGGAAGAAATTTTTCATTTTTTGTTTATGGTATTTATATTTAGACTTACTGGCGAGAGCTTAGTTTAAATCTCATGATCAACACAAAAAATTTAATTAAAAAATAAACATTTTTATCCTACCAATGTTATAGGATTAATATTTTTTATACCTTTGCACTGATATTAAACTCAGGGTTATGAAAATAAATTCGAAAATACGTTACGGACTTAGGACAATGATAGAAATTGCATCATCAAAAGAGCTTAATGGTATTCTGCAAAAAGACATTGCAAAAAACCAGAGTATATCTTTGAAATATCTTGACAGCATCATTCTCTCTCTAAAACTGAAAGGGTTGATTTCAAACTCCAAGGGAAAAGGTAGTGGATACAAATTATCCAGACCGGCTGAAGAGATAACTATACATGACATCTACACAGCTTTTGAGCAGATAACATTTGTAGATTGTATATGTAATAAAAAATTTTGTGACCGCTCTGAGGATTGCCCCGGAAGGGACTACTGGATTGAAATGAAAAAGGGATTCGAAGCCATGCTGCTTAATAAAACCCTTGCACAGATAATTGACAGAAAAGCATAATACCAGATAAACCAAATAATTAAATCAAATAATTAAACAAAATTGATACAATGAAAATGATTAAGGCAAGATTATCAAATTTTCTAATGATACTTTTTGTGAGTTCATTAATGCTAAACTTTAATTTTGTACGGGCCCAGAGTCAGAAGTTAAGTTCGTTCACATCAAGTGTTATAATAAACGGTACTTCAAACCTTCATGACTGGGATACAAAAATTGAACAGTTAACAGGTGAGTTTGCATTAAACAACTCAAGACAGATTCAGACGCTTACCGTAAAAATACCCGTAAAGGCTATTAAAAGCGGAGACAAGCTTATGGATAAGAAGACTTATGAAACAATTGATGCAGACAAAAATCCAAATATACTGTTTCAACTGACAGAACCCGCTACTCCTGTAATTAGCGACGATGGAAACGTCCAGGTGACACTAACAGGAAATCTTACTGTTGCAGGGGTTACCAGAGCAATCAGCTTTAAATCTTCCGGAAAGAAAACCGGAGGCGGAGGTTATCAGCTAAAAGGGATAGTTCCTTTAAAGTTATCTGACTTCAAAATGAAGACCCCTACAGCAATGCTTGGCTTGCTAAAGACAGGCGATGCTGTTACCATTACATTCAATGTTACTGTTTCCGCACAGAATCTGGCTTCACTATACTAATAAGCGAAATAATTTAATTACTAATAACAACTTCACATGAACAAGACAATTATCGCAGTTATTGCACTACTTTTCATTTCCGGTATTTCATTCGGACAGATACGTCCATATGACAAATCAGGAATCAATGTTTTTGAACCCGTAAAGACCGCCCCCGCAGCATTCGACAAGTTAAAGCTTAAAATCGGTGGAAGCTTCACTCAATCATACCAGACACTTTCACAAAGCAACACTGCCGATCCAAAGATGGGAGGAACTCCTGTTGTGGACCAGAACAAGCTGGTGGCTATAGTTCCGGGATTCAATACTGCTAATGCAAACCTTTATCTGGACGTATTACTGGGCGAAGGTGTTACTCTTAACATGACCCTTTACCTTTCATCTCGTCACCATAATGAGACCTGGGTAAAAGGTGGATTCATTCAGTTTGATAAAATTCCATTCATAAAGAGCGGCATTCTTGATAATATAATGAAATTCACAACAATTAAGGTTGGACATATGGAAATCAATTACGGAGATGCTCACTTCCGCAGATCAGACAATGGCAATTCTATTTATAACCCTTTTGTAGAAAACTACATTATGGACGGTTTTGCAACTGAGATAGGTGCAGAAATTGACGTGCAACACAAAGGTTTCCTTGCTGTTGCAGCAATAACAAACGGTAAGATAAAAGGTGATATAGCTGAAGCTACTCCTGTAGCCGGAGCAAGTGATGGAAAGCATCACCCTGCATTTATTGGCAAGATTGGTTTTGATAAACAACTGAACGACAAAATTCGCTTACGTATAACAGGTTCAGGATATTACACAGCCGGTTCTATCAGCAACACACTTTATGGTGGCGACCGTAGTGGTTCACACTATTTTGGAGTGATTGAAAATGCAATCTCTACAGGTGCAGCATTCTCAGGACGTTTCAACCCGGGATTCACAGACAAGGTTGGCTCGTTAATGGGTAACGCATTTGTTAAAGCAGGTGGTCTTGAGTGGTTTACTACACTTGAAACCTCAAAGGGACGTAACCGCACAGAACAGGCAGAACGTTCTGCAAATCAATTTGCCACGGACCTTGTTTACAGGTTTGGAAAAACCGAGAACTTCTGGTTGGGTGGCCGTTACAATACAGTTTCAAGCACTATTAACGGAGCAGATGTAGATCTTGAAAGATTTGCCTTTAGTGGTGGCTGGTTTGTTACTAAAAATATTATGGCTAAATTAGAGTATGTAAACCAGAACTACACCGGATTTCTTTCGTCAGACATACGTAACGGTGCAAAGTTCAACGGATTTGTATTTGAAGCAGTAGTAGGTTTTTAATTAAATGAAATTATTTTCCGGAATATTACTCCTGATGTTGGTGTTTGTCAAATCGTTTTCGCAGACAGCAGTATCATTCGCAATTCAAAAAAGCAGTTTCCTTACCATTCACGGAACATCTAATCTGCTATCGTTTGATCTGCTTCTGAAAGGGGAAAATATTCCGGGAAATTTTTTTTCTGTTACAACAACTAGTGATCAAAACAGAATAAATGTCAGTCAGAACAATCTCGCAATAGAAGTAAAAAACTTTACATCGGCCAATAAAATGGCACTAAGGGATTTTTTAAAGCTTATAAAATCTGACAGTTACCCTAAAATGTATGTCGAGTTAAATTCTCTGGAATTACAACCCGATAATGCAAAGTCGCAATTTTCGGATATTGATGTATCAGTAAATTCGTATGGGAGCATTACAATTGCAGGAGTAAAGAAACAATACCGCATTCCGGTTACATGGTGCAGAGATGGCGACATCTATTATGTTGACGGATATTTAAGATTGAGCATACGCGATTTCGGACTGGATCCACCCGTCACCTTTATGGGAATCATAAAGGTGAGCGAGTGGATTGATATCCGGTTTCATCTGATATGTAAAAAAAAGGGACAAGGTTATTGATTGTGTCTCTTTAGCCAATCTGTAATGGTTGATAATACCTCCTGAGATATACCGGTCTCTGAAGATTGTAATAAATGGTTCAAACCTGGCATCAGAATAGTTGTTACATTTTTATTTGCCCCCATTCCTGCATATTTTTTCCATAATTTAAGGTTCTCAGGAACTACCATATTATCTTTATCTCCATTTATGGCAAGTATTGGAACCATCACATGGCTCAAATACATTTCGGCATTGTAACGGACAAAAAATCTATACCAGGGTGTCGCTGCTTGTTGAGCATATCTCCAAATAGGAAATCTGAAGTGATCATACTTATCTTCCTGCGTTTCAAAAAAAACAGAATCTCTCTGTCTCCAGTATTTGTAGGTCTGATTTAATTTTTCTTCCATATTAGTGGAATCTGCATATTGATAAGCTGTTTTGAACATTAATCCATTAATCTCATTTGATCTGATCTTATCTCTGTTTTTTTGTGAAGAATTATTTACTAATGCTTCATTTTGAGATATTAATGCATCCAATCCATTCATTGCCAGTCCGGAAATGCTTATCAAAAATTTTATATCATTACTCAGTGAAGCCGCTATACTAATAGCAGCTCCTCCTTCACTATGCCCCAGCAGGCCAATTTTATCGGGGTTTACTCCAGGATATTGCTTTAAAAAATCAACTGCCAGTAAAGCATCCTTCGCAAAATCATACGTAGTAGCCTCAGAATAGTTTCCGGTTGTCATACCAACACCCCTGTCATCCATTCTTAGAACAACATAGCCATTTTTTGTCAGATGATCTGCTATTGTAGAAAATAGTTTGACATTACCCATTGTCCCATCTCTGTCCTGCATTCCTGTTCCGGATATCAGAACTATTGCTGTATGATTTTTACCTTTCTGTGGTTTTGTAATAGTAGCTCCAAATCTTACAGAATCGGTTTTGGAATAAAAAATAACAGAATCAGAAAGGTATTCCTGTGACTGTGCTGTTACAGATACCGGTATTAATATCAAAATAAATTGAAAAAATATTTTTTTTACTGTCTTCATTTAAACTATTTTTCCTTTTTCAAATACTCAATAATAAAACTAATTTCGTCGGCAAGTTTAGTCGGGCTGCCATAATATCCGGTTGAACTCCACCTCAGATAACCGTTTCCGTCAATAATCATTTTATGAGGAATTCCGGAAAATTTAAACTGAGAAGAGTAGCTATTATAAGCTGCCTGTGCTTTGCCTGAAGCATCCGGATTATCAAACAGTACTGTTATGTTATATCCTTTTTCTTTGATGAACTGTCTGAGTTCATCCTTGTAGCCTGGCTTGCTCTCCTGAGTTGCAAGAAAATAAAAGGCTACGCCCGGATCGTTCTTATACTTATTGACTGCCATCTGCATTCCGGGTAGTGCTGCTTTACATGGTGCACACCATGTTGCCCAGAAATCAATTACAATTATTTTTCCCTTTTGTGCAGCCATATCAACTACCCCACCATTCATCTCTTCGAAAGAGTAAAGTTTAATTTTTTCTTTAATAAGAGAGTTTTTCAGATGGGTCTGCATGTCTTTCATATCTTCTGAGGATTTAAGTGATGCAAGATATGAGTCAAAACCCGTTTCACTTCCATTTATCTTTGTGTAATCTTTCTTTAGGAAGTCCAGCATTTCCGGAGTTGCAGCATTCTTCCCAAAAGAGAGTTTTATGTATGGGATAATTAAATTATCATAGCCGTTTTTTAATAAAATCCTCACATACAAATCATTGAATTCTGTTGATTTATTCTCGAACAGAGGAGATATTTTCTCTGCAATCTCCAGTGCATCACCGTTTTTGCCTGCTTCAAGTAGTAGTTCTGAATGAGACATCAGAATGTTACGGTATTTGTTAATGGATATTTCTTCCCATTTTTTTGGTGAAATTGCCAACTCCTTGCCAATACGTGGTCTGCTCTTTAGCTCATTAATTATCTCGGTCGAGAGAGAGAGAAGCTTATCGTTTGAAATCAATTTATCCCTTAAAGGAAGTTGTACATGGTGCCAGTAATATGTAACAATTTGAGTAGAAGGTGAGTCATGAAGATATTTATAGAGAAGTGAATAATCCTTTGAATTTGCAATAGGAGTGTAAATGACGCTCTGAAACAACTTGCCATAGTATAATTCTGAGGTTTCTGTTTTTACATCTCTGTATATATCAGATGGATAATACTTCAGGATTTCATCAAGTGCAGCCTTTTTCTTACCGAAATCGCTTTCCCGGAATGCTCGTAATATCATACCATCCCGGAGTGCAAGATTGTACGGGAAACGTTTTTTGATCAATGAATCAATCTGGGCAGCCTTGTTTGGATCATTCATTATTTTTAAGGCCAACTCTTTTGCATTCAGCAATTGTTTCTCGGTGGAATTTTCCCTGGATGTAACATACTCTATGCCGTAGCCTGTGGTTTGCAATAGCTTTTCTTTATCTGTATTTGTTTTGGTCAGAAATTCGGCAGCTATATGAAACAAGTTAGCTCTCTCAGTGGGATGATACATCAGTTCCTGATTTATCCAGTAACGCATAACATCATCTCCAATAGAGTTTAATGAGTCACAAAACCCGGGAATGCTATATTCTGACATGGTTTTGTTACGTAACATTCCCCAACCTATGTATGCCGATGGTACTGTCTTACCGGAGCTATCCAGTATAAACTGGCAATAAGTCACTTTACCTCCTTTGTCTATCTTGTCACCGGAATTGAAAACCAATAAAGACAATGCCGAACTGTCAGGTATCATATATTCTGCAACCCAAACCGAGTCTTTTTTAATCATATTGAGGTCATCGGCACGCCATTGATACTTTTCCCAGAAATATATCACCCCGTTTATTGATTCACATCCAGATAAGGAGGTGTTTCTGCTGTTATAGACTATAGTTGACATCTTTCCCTGCATGGTCATCTTGGGGATATATTCCACACTATTCTGAGCAATTCCCTGAATGCCCGCAACAAGCAACATAATAGTTGCAAATAATAATCTTCTCATATTTATATCTTATTTTTTTAATAGAAAATACAGGCGTGCCTGTTGCTTCAGACACGCCTGTATTAAAATCTTAGGAACCCGTGCCTGTTCCTTCTAATTTATGATTCATGTCCATGATTTTACCAAAACCATTAAACACATTCAATGGTTCTTTACTACGAAGGTATCCGTTAGCCTCATTCATAGAAAATTCATATAGTTTTCCCTCTGTACCGTTCCAAGTTGCAACATATAATATTGCACCATTTGCATTACTAAGGTTATTTCCTGTTCCGGGTTTGTATATTTTCATACAAGTTATCTCCTCATTAGCAGGAAATTGGTTATTTATTTTTGTTGCTGTGTTGGATCCAGAATAATCATATGTGTAAATATCCTTATTTGTAGCATACAATAAAACATTACCTCTGTTTCCGGTTGAATAGAATTTAGCTGATATAATTTCCGGAAGATTAGTCATATTGTACATGGCTACAGCCAGGTTACTATTCATTGCAATATTAAAATTTGCTATATATAACCATCTTTCTGCACTAGTGTTGTTCTTAAATATAGCATATCCATAGTTATTAAACCCTTTTTCAAAATAGACAATCTCCTTACCTATGTTATTTACATTAAACAGAGAATTTATTTGATCATTAAATTTTGATAATGTCGCAGTTGGGGAGGTTGTATAAGGCATAATCACAAAGCGTTGTCCTAGTTTATCATAAAAAACACCACCAAACTTTGTTGTTGAAGGAAATGCTTCCGGAATATAGACAAATGGAGCAAGATCTACTTCGGTTGCATTTAGCATAGAGACATTTGGGGGCAAAGCATAGGAGAAAGTATTTTCCCAGGCAGACTGATTTGAAATAGCATGAGCTTTACCATCATTAATTAAAAATTGATAATTTGCATATGATCCGCCTATTTCATATAGTTGCGGTTTGATTGTTCCTGGTACGATGGTGAACATATTCTGAAAAGTAAGTTCTAACTCGAATGTCTTACCCTTAACTTTATAAAGCTCACTGTCTGTGCCTATATAAACTGAATTTATCACTGAATTGTTTCTTCTGGCACCAGCAATAAATCTGGCATTACCGTTCATTTTGGTCTTGTTGACTAATGAAAAGACGTTTTTCAGATGCCTGTTTTGCGTTAATGATGGGACTGCATTTGTTGTAGCAATATAATCTATGTCACTTTTACCATCCTTGCTGTGGACCACCACCCAGCCAGAAATAACTTCAGAATTAATCCATACTGTAAACCTTTGCTGAGCAGCAATTCCTGTCTTCTTGTCTTTTACATCAAGAACTAAAATATAGCTGTTTGCGCTTGATTGTTGCGTTATTGTTTTGTCAAAAACTTTTTCGTTACCAATTATTTCAGAAAATCGGTTAGCATAATTAGTGTTATATATTGTCCACTTATATTCAAGGTTCTCTTCGGAAACAGCATTTTGAGAAAACTTAATTACCGGGGCAATGGTAAGCTTTTCAAATTGTGTTACGTTATATTCGGTTGGTATTGATGATACATCAATAATAATTTCATTTATATCTTTATATGAATAGTTGCCTTTATCAACAAAACAACTGGAAACAAGCAATATAATGAATATGTATAGGAATTTTTTCATATCTGATATTTTAATTAAAACTTATCTCTACTTTAGGATCTGCATTGTCGTTCATATAAATGGGACCATGAACCTTTTTGTATTCTTCGTAGGCTATTTTCAGCCTGTAAGCGAAGCCGAACAGTTGTGCAGCTGTATAAATTCCCTCAACGGGTCCGGTCTGATAGCGATTTGCTACCGGGAAGTCGGATATGCCAAGAACATCAATCACAAACCGATATTTATTATCGCTATATTCTCCAAACCCATACCATTGAGGCCAGTTTGTAGGTTTAATAAGTTTATCACTAACCTCTAATGCTATATAATTGTCTTCTATAACACCCGATTCAAACCATTCATTATTAACAATTTTTAATTTAATTCTGAATGTATTCTGCTTCATATCAGGACTCCTGAATAATGTTACGGGAACATACCCATCATACTCTCCTGCTTTAACAATTCCGTCATTGAGTTTAAAGTGAGTACCAGAAACTGCAGTGGTGCTATCAGGTATGTACGAAACTTTTACAGCTCTGTCTTTATCAGACAGACGTCCTTGAAGTCTAACCTTGATTTTTACGTTATCTTCGTTAAGAGTAGAGGGTTTTACAGCAAAAGAGTACGTAATTTTCTCTGTTCTGCGTTCATCATAACCAAGATACATGTAGCGCTCGTAAAAGTATACCATGTTTTTCCCTGAATAATTCACTACATCATTCTTTGTACACGAAAGAAAGATAGTGCATAAAGAGATAAGAACTATTGTTATATATGTATTTTTCATTGTTTTAGGTTTTATCTGTTTGCTAATTCTTCCAGAGGTAAAGGGAGTACATAATTTTTAGACAACATTGTTCCTGAATGAAATTTAATTGTACTGGAATTAGTGCGTTTATAGAAATAAAAGAGTTGACCCTCGCAAGCAAATTCTTTTATATACTCTTTTAATAATTCATTCTTTACCTGATCAATAGTAAGATTGGTACTTAGTTCAACCATAATGTTTCTTTTAGACCTTACAGTATTCAGATATGGAATTGCTTCACTTACTCCCGCTGTATACAATTTGCATTCTGCTGCTATATAATATGCTTCTGTAAAACGCATTAAAGGTAATTTACGTGCATATTCAAGATTACTATTCTCCGGTTGTTGTAATTTAGTGCTATAACGAAGATTTACTGTTGGGTCTGAATAGGTCAGATATTCATATCTGTAATCTGCAAAATATCCGGCTAATGACACTTCAAATGTCTGTTCCCAGTAATAGGTTGATTTAAAATATCCAGTTGTTGAAGGGAACCATGAAGTATAGTCATCCCTTAAAGAAGGCACATGAAGTCCAAACACCATCTCCTGGCTGAATATTCTGTTTCTTGAATCAGCTGTTGTTGTTGTTATCTGACTGGCAGGTGTCCAGGTGAATCGAGCCTGATCAATTACAGCTTGAGCAGCATTCAGCGCTTTCTGATAGTCCCCTTTATAAAGATTGACCCTTGCCTGAAGTAACTTAAGAGCATAATAATTAAATTTCAGTTCTCTGTTTCTTACCCATGTATCGTCATCTGTAATTGATTCTCTTTGCTCAAAAACAGGATCATATTTCAATTCATTTTCGGCAGTTTGCAAATCTTTTAATATTAATTCAATTGTCTGTTTAACAGTTGAAAAAGGAGTTAAAGTTTTCCCATATACCGTAACATAAGGTATTGCGGGCTCATTTTCTCCAACAATTACTGAAGGTCCGAAAAGTCTCAAAAGATCAAAATATATAAATGCACGTAATCCATATGCCTCACCACGTATCAGCTTTCTATTATTAGCAGTAAATATTGAAGGATCTGAAGATTCAATATTAGAAATCAAGACGTTAATGTTTGCAATAGCATTATAGGCAGCCTTCCAGACTCCATCAATAATATTAATGCTTGATTGATTTGTATAATCATAATTTGAAAGATAATAATAGGCACTGGAACTCTGGATCTGCGTATAATGCTTTCCGAGAACATCTGTCATACCATAAGTAAGATCTCTTCCGTAAAGCGCAGGTTTTGTCATCAAGAGATAGATTCCTGTGAGAGCATCTTTAAATCCTTGTTCATTTGAGTAATTATCGGATATTTTTATTTCCGATTTTGGGCTAATATCAAGCCAGTCTGAACATGAAAACAGAGAGAGCGAAAGTAAAAGCACCAATATATTTTTAAAATATTTTCTCATATCATATAATATTTAATAATTAGAAACTGGCTTGTATTCCGAATGAAAAAACTCTTGCAAAAGGATATGATGTACCCCTCTCCTCCCTTACAGTTGATATTCTTCCTATATCATTCATATTAAATGACACTTTCAAACGTTCAATTGATGTTTTTTTCATAAAATTCAACCGGCCAAGGTCATAGTCGATATTTATCGAAGAGAACACAAATTCATTTAAATTTTCGACGAATCTTGATGTTGTTTTAGTTGTGGTATTATCCCTGATTGATTTAAACTTTGCTTCTATACCTGGTGTGTTCCAACGTTCGGTTAGTGCCCTTAAATCGACATTATTATTATTGATGTCTACATTTTCTATTTTATCAACAAGTGTTGAATTATATACCTGACCACCCTGTTTGAATGTAAACGCAAAATTTAATGTCAACCCTTCCCAGCCAATGCTTGCACCAACATTTCCACTGAATTTAGGATTTGAATCTCCACATACAACCTGATCCGCAGCTGCCCATTGGAATGTTGTAGTTCCATCCTTTTTTATAAAAACCTCTTTCCCTGTTACAGGATCGATACCTAATGATGGAACGGCCCAAATAGATGAAAGACTTCTGCCCTCCTCAAAACGCAAAGATGGATCTCTCTGGAAATTAAGTAATTGTGGATTAGTCATTGCATAACTATCTTTTTGTGAATCGACAAGTTCGTTATATGCACGAAGAGCATCGGAAATTTTTCTTATTTCGTTTGTGTTATGCAAAACATTAAAATTCAGATTTATGAATCTTTGTTTCTTAGAGTCGGAATATAGACGAAAACTTGATCCTATTTGAAATCCTTTATTCAGGGTCTCTCCCATGTTCTCTTTGTATGTTGAGAATCCAACAGAAGGAGAAACAGTTATATCTGTAAGCAAATCTTTTGTAATATTTGAATAAAGGTCAAATCGCACGGTTGCTATTTTAAATATCTGCATATCAACTCCTATATTCCTGTCAAACTGACGCTGCCACATTAAAGATTCATTTGAGAGAGCAGAGATTACTAATCCAAGATCGCCATTATATATCTGATTTGTAATATAGTTATAAGTAGAAATAGCCTGATACGCACTAAAATTCTGAGAACCTGTGTATCCAATTGAAGATCTTAGTTTTAATGACTGAATATACTTGGAATCACGTAAGAAAGATTCGTTATGGAGGTTCCACCCCAGTCCAACCGACCAAAATTTACCATAGCGTGATTTGGCTCCAAACTGTGATGACCCATTAAGCCTCCATGAAAAATCCATTAAATAACGATTATCATATGAGTAGTTTATTGCTGTTGTTAAACTAAGGGCCCTGGTCTTTGACTCGCCCCCGGTAGGTTTGCCATCAATATAGTTATTACCGGCTCCTATATAATCTAATTTATCTGAAGGAAAACCTACAACCGTTGTAGAATAATTTTCACTGCTGTTTTGAGATATACTGTATGTTGCATTAGCGAACAGAGTATGTCTTGCTTTTATAAATGTATAGTTTACACCTGCATCAAACGCTGTGTTAAAGCTCTTTGAAGAGCCTTTTGTATACTGACCTCTTGTTGTATAACTTTCGCTCCATACCGGAACATTAAAGTAATCACTATGACTTGCAGGTTTAAATAATTCATTTTCTGAATTTTGCATATTAATACCTACTCTAGCAGTCAATTTCAGATTTTTCAGAACGGACCACTCACCATAGAAATTTTCTGTTATCATATTATAACCGCTTCTGTCCTTTCCTCCAACGGTTGCATCATAAAGCGGGTTATATACATTATTACCGTAATTTTTTATCAGCAATCCATTTTCATCATATATCCTTAAGTATGGATTCATTTGTGCATATTCAGAAATTGATCCGTAAACGGAATTTGCAGAGTTGTTATTAACTCCAGAAAGGATATTTCTGATTGACAGGTTTGTCTAGCTTTAATGATGCGAGACCACTCCAGAAATCGTTCTTCTGTCCGATCCCTTCATAACTCCGGTAATGTTGTTATATGATATATTTGCCGAGTAACGCATTGCCGCGTCACCTCCATCAAGATAGACTGAATGCTTTTGGCCCACACCCACTCTAAGCGGTTGCGAAAGCCAGTAACTGTCTACACCTCTGGAAATTTCCTTGTATATTTCATTGTAGGTTTGTGTTAATGATGCCTGTGTTGCCGGATCTGATGAGTAGTATCTGTCGGCTAAAACTTCTGCCTGTAGTTTCTCTGTAGCATTACACAGGTTATAACTGGTTAGATCGGGTGCAGAAATATTAAAATTACCATTATAACTTACTCGTAATATACCCTGGATTGGTGCTTTTGTCTCTATAACAACAACACCGTTTGCAGCCTTAGACCCGTAAATTGCCTTTGCCGCAGCATCTTTAAGAAGTGTAACACTCTGTATCAGATTAATATCAAGGTCATATACCTTCTCCATTGTTGTTTCAAACCCATCAAGAATAAACAAAGGTTGGTTTGGATTTCCTTCAAAATCGCCACGTAAGTTAGGTATTGATGTCTGACCCCGTAACTGTATTTCAGGAAGTTTATTAGGATTGCTTCCGAATTCTATATTTTCAAGAATGCGGAATGATGGATCGATATTCTTTAATCCTACTAAAAGGTTTTGATTAGTAATTGCTCTAAGCTCATCCCCTTTAATAGTGGTCGCAGAACCTGTAAAACTTTCGGCTCTACGGGTGAACATTCCGGTAAATACAACCTCATCAATCGCAAGCACCTTTTTCTTCATCTTCACATTTACGACAGATGATTTCCCAACAAAAACCCGTTGGGATTCATAGCCCAAAAAATAGAAAACCAACACGCCTCCCTCCGGTACACAGTTTTTAAATTCAAATTTTCCGTCATTATCTGTTGTCTGACCTTTAGATGTTCCCTCAAGAAGCACATCTACACCTATCATCGGTTGATTCTCTTCGTCGGTTACAACACCATTGACACTTTTTAAGACAACCTGTTTTGGATCCTGCTTTTTTAAAGTGATAAGAATATAATCCTTAACCCTTTCGCTGGTGTACGGTGTCGATTTAAGTACCTCGGCAATTGCTTCGTCGAGTGTTTTTTCAACCAGGCGGGCAGATACGGTAATTCCGTCATTAACCTCTTTTGTGTTGTACACAAAGTTTACCCCTGACTGATTTTTAAGGTTTGCGAGAGCGGTTTTTAATGTTGTATTATTGATGTTCATCGTGATTTTCTTCTGCGAAAATCCTTTTTGAGGAATCATCAAAATAATGACAACCAACAACATAGAAAATTGTTTCAGCCGCATTTTTACTTTTGGGCTCAAAAGCTTTTGTTCTTGTCCAATTTTTTTCATAGTTTTAGATTAACATTTATGATTGTGTGGTTTTACTTACGAGGTGTAACCACGTTCGAAAAATGTAGGGAGTGCCGGTCAATGGCACTCCTTTATTATTTAGAGTAAACAACAACTTTGTCTTCAGATGTGACAAAGCGTGCGGATGATATACGTTCTATCAATTTTACGATAAATGACAGATTTTCTTCTTTTGGAAAAGTCGCAGTAAATGTAAGATCTGCCAGCTCCCTGTTTGTGAACTCAAATTCAACATCATACCAACGGCTTAATTTTGTAAGCATTTCGCCAAGGGTCATATTGTCAAATTCAAAAAAACCATCCTTCCAGGAAGAGTATTGCTTTGCATTTACATTTGATGTGCTTATCTCATTATTGGCAATTATTCCCTGCATCCCTGGAGTAAGGTTGACAGAACCGGAACTGCATGAAAGAATAACTCCACCCTTAACCAATGTAGTTATTGTCCTTGTATAGTCGTAAGATTCGACATTAAACTCAGTTCCGGTAACTGTCACCGAATTGCCATTGCAATTAATAATGAAAGGATGATCTTTATCATGTGCTACTTCGAAATACGCCTCCCCTGAGAGCGTTACCTCTCTCTTGTCTCCAGTAAATGAAACTGGATAACTAATTTTACTGTCGGAGTTGATCCACACCTTTGTACCGTCGGACAGTGTTACAGAATATATTCCGGCACGTGGAACAACAATTGTGTTGACTGCAATTTTTTCGAGCACTACCGGTACATTTTTGTAATGAATGTTTTTCCCGTCTTCAATTGAAATTTCTGCACCAGAAACATCGGTAAGTTTAAGATCGCTGCTGTCCGACAGAGATACTTTGCTCCCGTCTGACATTATAAGAACAGCCTGATTTTTCCCCGGATTTGCACTAACCAGGTTAGAGTTGTCCAAGATAGATTTTTGGGGACTGAAAATGAAGATGCTTATTATAATGATTGCTGCCGCTGATGCTGCCATACTCCAGAATCTGGCTTTTTTTGCTCTCCGGGCCTTTAATATCTTTAGTTGAGTCTGTTCCCACCCTCTCTCAGGATCTGCATGGTGATTCATAATCACCATCTTCAAATGTTTGAATGTATTATTTTCCATATTTCCTTGCAGCTTATAATACCATAAGCCGGAAAATGAAAAATGGGTGACAGAAATAAATGTTTTTTTACATAAGGAAAGAAAAAATGACAAGTTCCAGCGATTCTCGGAGTTGTCTGAGAGCCCTTGAGAGTTGCGTCTTTACAGTATTGACAGATACCCCCAACATACTTGCAGCATCTTTATATTTCATATTTTCAACGATCACAGCATCAAATACCTTGCGACACTGAGGAGGCAACTTATCAATCTCTTTATAAAGCAGATTATAATCCTTTTCTGCATTTTCCAGAAAAAGAAACACGTCATCGGCCTCTCTGAGATAATCTGTATTATCCAATGATTGTGTTCTGGCTGAATTGGATAATTTAATACAGTTATTGCGTACTGCTGAAAAAAGATATGCCCTGAGTGAACCGGAGAACTGTTTTTTAGAATATCTGATCCAAAAAGAGGCGAATAGGCTCTGAACCACATCTTCTGCATCTTCGAAATTATCGATAAACTTAATGGCGTAAACACATAATGGCTTGTAATACAGATCAAAAAGCTCTTTAAAAGCCTCTCTGTCTCCGACTGCAATCTTGTCTGTTATCTTTATGTCTTCGATTAATCCCATTAGTACAAAGATAATTTTTTTTAGATTTATACAAATTCCAATCACGTCCCGGACATAAAAAAAGCGGCTACATTTCTGTAACCGCTTTTTTTGTGGGAGTAGAGGGAGTCGAACCCCCGACCCTCTGCTTGTAAGGCAGATGCTCTAAACCAACTGAGCTATGCTCCCTTTTGAGGTCCCTTTCTTTTCGATTGGGAGTGCAAAGATATTCGCAATTTTTTAATTTGCAAAAAAATTCCTGTTTTTTTCAAAAAATTCTATTGCCTCTGCTACAATAAATGTAGAGCCCCCAATAAATAAGAGGTCTCCATCTTTAAAGACATCCTTATAATCTCGTATTGCCTGTTCTACCGATGCTTTTATCTCTCCTTCGAATCCCTGTGACAGTGCCCGTTTTGCAAGCACTCCCGCATCAAGCGCCCTGTCTATCCGGGCCTGAGTAAAGTAGTAATATGCCTGCTTTGGGAAGAGGCCCAGGATCTTCTCCAGATCCTTCTCTGCAACAAATCCCAGAATCAGAAAGAGTCTTGTTGCCTTTTGGCGGCGCAGCTGAGAAAAAACGATCCTCAGGCCATTTGCATTATGGCCGGTATCACAAATAACAGGAGGATTTTGTGAAAGGTATTCCCATCTGCCCCTCAGACCAGTTGTAGCTGCAGCTGTCTTGAGTGCCAGCCTGATATTGCTATCGCTCCACCCCTTTTCCACAACCTTCATGAACTTATTGTTTTCCGATAATAAAGCAAGTGAAGTAAGAACCGTCCTGATATTGTGCGTCTGATAATCACCCTTTAAATCTAACTCATAATCAGATGCAAGAATCTCCCTGAAGAGTGATTCCTGTGCAAAAACCAATCTGGAGTCGTTCTCGTTCGCAAACTGTTCAAAAATGTATCTTGTTGACGGAAGAGCCTCCCCCACTACTACAGGAACACCGGGCTTTATAATTCCTGCCTTCTCTCTGGCTATCTCGCCCAATGTAAATCCAAGATGCTCGCAATGGTCAAGTGCAATATTTGTAATAATACTCAGAATTGGCGTAATCACGTTTGTAGAATCCAGTCTCCCGCCAAGACCGGTCTCAATGACAGCTATTTCCACACCTTTTCTGGCAAAATAATCAAAGGCCATCGCCGTGGTTATTTCAAAGAACGAAGGCTTTTTATCAAGCATATATGGCTTCCATGTAGTAAGAAAATCCAGTACACTCTCCTTATCAATCATTTCACCATTAACCTTTATTCTCTCTCTGAAATCTGCTAGATGAGGCGACGTGTACAAACCCACCTTTGCTCCCGCCTTTTGCAAAACAGCTGCTAGAATGTGTGATACAGATCCCTTACCATTAGTTCCTGCAATATGTATAGAAATAAATTTCTTGTGAGGATTTCCAAGTACTTTATCAAACTCCCTCATCGTTTCAATTCCCGGTTTGTATGCTACCTTCCCAACCGTCTGATAAGATGGAAACTGTTTGAAAATATATTCAATCTCTTTGTCGTATAATGCTTGGTCAGTCATAAAATAATTTTGTGCAAAATTGATAAATTTATTACGATAACAAATAATTTTCCTTTTTGCTCAAAAAAGCAGTAATTTTGGGGCCTAACTTATCTTGTCATATATGATCCTATTCTTTAGATCTCCACTAAACAGCATTATTGCTGTAAAAACAAACAAGGAACTCTCTTCAGACAATATTGATGCTCTCAAATGGCTTTTCGACGGTGCTCATTTACACCCGGATATGTCTGTTTCCGGTTATTTTGCCGGCCCAAGAAGAGAAATGATTACTCCATGGAGCACTACTGCTGTTGAGATTACTCAGAACATGAACATTTCCGGTATTGAACGGATTGAGGAGTTCTTTGAAGTACCGTCAATGGAAGCAGAGCACGACAAAATGCTTCAGCGTATGTATGACGGCCTTGGTCAGGAGATATTTGAAATAAACCGCAAACCTGACCCTGTAATTCAGATAACAGATATTGCAGCATATAATAAAGAAGAGGGACTTGCACTCAGCGATGAGGAGATAAACTATCTGGATGAATTAAGTAAAAAACTTGAACGTCCCCTTACAGATGGAGAGGTATTTGGTTTCTCACAGGTAAACTCCGAGCACTGCCGGCACAAAATATTCAACGGCACATTCATAATTGACGGGAGGGAGATGGAATCCAGTCTTTTCAAGCTGATTAAAAAGACCTCACAAGAGAATCCTAACCGAATAGTTTCTGCCTATAAAGATAATTGCGCATTTCTTGAGGGCCCAGAAGTAACGATGTTCTATCCGCAAAGCGGTGATAAACCCGATTTTTTCAAGGTACAGAAGGAGGAGACAGTAATCTCACTTAAAGCCGAAACTCACAATTTTCCTACAACAGTAGAACCTTTCAACGGAGCTGCCACAGGTAGCGGAGGTGAGATAAGGGACCGTATCGCAGGA
Source organism: uncultured Muribaculaceae bacterium (assembly GCA_964599025.1). Taxonomy (GTDB): domain Bacteria; phylum Bacteroidota; class Bacteroidia; order Bacteroidales; family UBA932; genus Bact-08. The sequence continues at coordinate 34,105 of CAZREC010000016.1, forward strand.
GGCAAAGGTTCATTTCCTATTGCCGGAACTGCTGTCTACATGACCTCCTATCCAAGATTTGACGTTGAGGGCAGGGATTGGGAATATACTCCTGAACGCGAATGGCTCTACCAAACCCCGCAGGAGATTTTAATAAAGGCATCCAACGGAGCAAGTGATTTCGGAAACAAATTCGGACAGGCGCTCATATGTGGTTCACTTCTCACATTCGAACATTCAGAGAAGATGAGGGATTTTGGGTTTGACAAGGTGATTATGATGGCCGGAGGAGTTGGTTATGCAAAAAAGAGATATGCACAAAAAGACAAACCTGCTGTAGGAGATAAAGTCATACTGCTTGGAGGTGACAACTATCGTATAGGTATGGGAGGAGGTGCAGTATCCTCTGTTGCCACAGGAGAATTTGAAAACGCAATTGAACTTAATGCCGTACAACGCTCCAATCCGGAGATGCAGAAAAGGGCATACAACGCAATTCGTACTCTTGCCGAAAGTGACAAAAACTCAATAATATCGGTTCATGACCATGGTGCCGGTGGACATCTTAATTGTCTTTCAGAACTTGTTGAACAGACCGGTGGCGACATAGATATCAGCAAGCTTCCTGTAGGTGACCCTACTCTGTCTGCAAAGGAGATTATAGGAAACGAATCGCAGGAACGGATGGGCCTTGTAATAAAAGCCTCAGATGTGGAAGAACTGCAAAAGATAGCTGAGAGAGAGAGGGCCCCGATGTATGTTATTGGTGAGACCACTGGCAGAGACAATTTTACGCTTGAAAACAAACAAACCGGAGAGAAACCGATAGACCTGGCGCTGGAAGATATGTTCGGATCTGCTCCCAAGACCATAATGGAAGACTTTACAGTTGCCCAGAACTGGGATCTTCTGGAATATGACACAGAAGAACTGGAATATTATATTGAACTTGTCATGCAGCTCGATTCTGTTGCCTGCAAGGACTGGCTCACAAACAAGGTCGACCGCTCCGTAAGTGGTCTTATAGCCACACAGCAAACCGCAGGAGAGATTCAATTACCGCTCAACAATCTGGGAGTAACAGCAATAGGGTTCGGCGACAAAAAAGGAATTGCCACCTCAATCGGACACGCTCCGCTAGTTGCAATGATAGACTCTGAGGCTGGCAGCAGAATGGCAATTTCAGAAGCCCTCACAAATGTAGTATGGACCCCTGTTGAAGGAGGAATCAAGGGAATCTCTCTCTCTGCCAACTGGATGTGGCCATGCAGGAACATCGGCGAGGATGCCCGTCTCTATAAGGCAGTAAAAGCTGCAAGCGATTTTTCAATTGAGCTGGGAATAAACATACCAACAGGGAAAGACTCTATGTCGATGACACAGAAATATCCTGA
>CAZREC010000017.1:0-5954 GCA_964599025.1 uncultured Muribaculaceae bacterium
CATATTAAGGGATAAAGAGGCTCAGTGGAAGGAGCAGCTTGTAAAATTCAATGCTGTGGCTGAAGTATATTACAAAGCATGTTCAGACAACGATGAGGCGGCAATGCTCAAAGGAGCCGAAAATTTCCATAAAGCTTACGAGGCAATGAACAGGGTTGTAAAACCTTTTGTTCCGGAGATGGATGCTTTTCACCAGACGCTCTATGTGATTTATCACAACCTTTATACAGAAAAGGACTATAAAGGCATTTCTGCATTAATGGACAAATTTATTGCCCAGGCCGATGCTGTAACCAAGTCGCCTGAGGATAAACTTACAAAAAGGCTTAAAGATAAAACTCCAAAATACCATGCCGCTTCAAAAGAGCTTTACGACAACACTGTCGCATTAAAAGAGGCACTTGGGAAAAAGGGCAAAAAAGAGAAAGATGCAGCAGTCGAAAAACTGCACACTACTTATAAAAAACTGGAATCAATATTTGAATAAAAATAATAGCCTGGTTAATTGGCTTTCAATTAACCAGGTTTTTTTATAACTTTCACATAATTATAATTCTGTGATTTTATGAAAGCTCAGACAATTCTTTTGACTCTAACTATATGTTTATTAGCGATATTTATTACATCCTGTGTAAAGGATGAGGGAGGGAAAAAGATAAGAATCGGGTTAGTGACCGGAACAGGTTTGCTAAATGACAAAGGATTCAATCAGCAGGCATACGAAGGCATGTTGCTTGCCGGTTCCAAAAACGACCTGCTGCAATGCGAAGTCAAGGAAAGTCCAACCAACGAACAACTCGCTGCAAATATTGATTATTTTGTAAAAAGAGGTATGGATGTAATCATCGCACTCGGGTTTGATGCTGCCGGGCCAACTATGAAAGCTGCTAAGGATAATCCTGCAATTAAATTCCTTCTCTTAGACTATTCATTTCCCTATCTGCCTGGAAATATGGCCACAGTCGTTTTTCAGGTTGACGAGGCATCGTTCCCTTGTGGTTTTCTGGCAGCCTGGTGGGCAAACTTCAGGAATCCTGCAAAGCCTTCTGTAGGGTATGTCGCAGGGCCCGACATACCCACTATCAGACAGTTTACTACAAGCTTCATTTCTGGGGTAAATTATTATAACCTTCAATACGGGAAATCGGTATCTGTATCCGGAGCAAATTCTCAAAGTTTTGCCGATGCACAAGAGGGTTCAAGATTAGCAGAAGGCCTTATAAATAATGGTGCTGAAGTGATTTTTGCCTGCGCAGGGGAGACAGGTAACGGAGCACTGTCTAAAGCCAAAAGTGCTAATAAAACAGCAATAGGTGTAGATACCGACCAATATCTTAGTTTCCCGCAGGTAAGTAACGCTCTTCTCACCTCCTGCATGAAACGTCTCGATGAGGCGGTTTACTCAGAAATTATCTCAATAACAGAAGGAACTTACCACGGAGGTCAAACACTTATTTACAATCTTAAGAACAAGGGTGTAGATATTGCCCCATATCATGACTTTGACCAGCTTGTACCTGACAACATTAAACAGGCCGTTCTCAGTATCAAACAAGGAATTATACAGGGCACAATCAAAACCGGATGGTGACAACTCCTTTATTTTAACTTCTCCTCTAAAAAGATCTTAAGATGATCTGCTCTGATATTCAATGCTACAATCTTTCCATCTTTGTCCAGTAAAAAGTTTTTAGGAATAGCTTCAATTGCATAAGTATCTGTTATATGATCTACCCCACTTTTATCTGAATATGCATTTATCCATTTAACATCCATCTCCGAAGAAGCTGACAACCAGTCATCCCTGCTTGAATCTACCGAAAAAGAGAATATTTCAAATCCCTTCTCTTTATATGTAGCATAAACCCCGGGTAGTTTTTTCATCTCTTCTCTGCAAGGGTGACACCACGATGCCCAGAATTCAAGTAAAGTAAACTTGTTCTGTTTTATTGTATTAGCCAGATTAACCTTTTTGTCAGATATTGTAACAGCATTTATATCAATAAAATCAGCACCAATAATCAATCTTTTTTTAATATCTGCACGTATGTCTGCATCGGCCCTTATTTTAAGTAACCTTTGCAAATCTGCATTGTCATAGAGCTCTCCCTTGATACTGTTTAGTATTTCGATTTCTTTATCTGATGTGTTATATGACTCAATGACGGCAAAAAGTCTGACATACGGGTCTTTGTGAGAATAGAGAGATAACAGATAATTCTTCCTTATTTGTTGTTGTCTGTCTCTCAGATTTATTGACATTGACTTGTACCTCTCCTTCTCTTCGGCCGACATTGATTTAAAATCAACACCAACAGATTGTTTATACATCTGCAGATTGATTTCTTTTGCCTCTTCTGAGTTTTCCCACCCAAATATCAGATTGTTGTAAAAACCTCCTTGAATTTCATATCCTGCTTCCCTACTGTATTTTATAGTTACATCTTCTTTTTCAAGAATTATCCTGCGAGTAGAATGATTAAATCTAATATTCGCCATTGTCGGAACACTCATGGGATCAATTTCGAAAGAGAATTTCCCATTTACAACTTTTGTTGTCGCAATGACTTTTGAAGTGAAATCGTTACTCGTTATACAAAGAGAGGCTTCAAAATTATCTCCGGTTTTCAGATCTCCGGATATGACTGTTTTATCACTTTTAAATCCCGTACTAATCAGTGTTATAACTGAAATTAAACAAAAAATTATATTTCTTTTCATATTATTGATGACTATTGTATGATAGGAAGAGGGGTGATTTTCACCCCTCTCTAAACTGTTAATTATTAGAATGACACCGGTTTATCCCAGACTGTCGACTTGTATAGTATCTGTACTGGTCTGGTTGTAATATTTTCAAATTTTTTCGTAGGCTGCATATTCTGATTGATCCCAATTTCTGAACAATTGTAAATATAGAACCCTCCCTTAAGTGAATTGCTGCTGTTCTGGTCATAAAACCCAACATATAGTTCCTTCATGTCATAGCTTACAGACATAGTTGTAATAACCTTACCTGCTCCCAGAGTGATGGATGGATTGTTTGGAAGCTGGTTGTTTGGAGCGGTATTCTTGGGATACCATGTAAATATTTCATTGCCATCTGCATAGTATACAGAGTTGTATCTGGCATTTGGGACCATCTCCATCCCTTTTTTGAATGTTATAGCTGATGTGGCTGTATAGCTGTTTTCTGCAATAGTTGTAATACCCGTAGAATAGGCAGTTGTAAATTCAACAAATTTAATCTTCAAAGGGTCTGTTCTATCCTGTGCTACTGTAAAAAGATTATACGGGGTCCCTCCATAAACTGCTCCATTCATTCTGAATAGAGTGAGAATATTCATATTCTCATATATGTTAGGTCTGTAATCATCACCAAAGTTATTTTGGGTTGCATTCACTCCTGATGTATTGTTCACAGGCATACTACTGTTGTGATAACTAACCACTGTCCAAATTTTGGAATTGGCATAATCTAAAGTAAACTCTCCACTATTGACATTTGGCCCGGATGTATATATTAAATTAACAAAAGCGTCATCAAATGTTTTATCCCCCCAGCCATCAGTTTTGTATATCAGAAACTCAGGTTTCCAGTATCTTAAAAGCCTTCCCTTTGTGGTAAAAATATTTGCTCCCTCCATATAGCTGTCATAAATTGAGACCTTCTTTATATAGTCACCGGGAAACATTTCTGTGAATCCAATTACATTAAAAATTACAAAAGTATTAGGATCTGCAATATATAATTTGTCTTTCGTGAAAATATGCAGATATGCATCAGTTTTCCCATACGTGAAAATTGATTTGCATATCCTCACAACATTTTTTATGTTTTGAAGTGGGTTTACTTTGTTTATCAGATCTGTTGAAAATGTAAGCTCCTTCCCTTCAAGTATGTCTGTTTGAGAAAGAGTTCTGGCAAATGCGATATTTGAATTTCCGGAATCATCATTTCCTACTACAAAATAACCTGCATCGTAGACCCTTACAGCAATCTCCCAGGTTTTAAAGGCACTGTAATCTTCATTCTGCACCTCTAAACGGAGTTTATATGTTCCATATTTTGGAAATCGATATTTTAAAGTGGCCCCTTCACCAATTTTTACAATATCACCAACAACACCTGACTCAACAAAATTTGCAGTCCAGATATATTTTAACTCTTTGCCGGCAATTTTTTGAGTGACTGCTGGTGTGAATGAAAAATCCTGCCCAAAATCCACACTAAGTTTTTCTGTGGGAGAGGTTATTGTTATTTTTGAGAAATCTGGATTATTTTCCGGGTAAATCATTGTAGACATGTCCTCTATACAAGAGAAAAGCAGACATGTAAATAATATGTATATTAATTTTTTCATACGCTTGTTATCTGATTATTATGAGAATGTTGGTTTAGATATCCCGAGATTAAGATTGGGATTGGCCTGAGAGTACTCCCACATTTTTTGTTGTACATATTTCATAAATGTCACCCTATATATGGTCATCGGACTATTAGCACCTGAGTTAGGAGTTTTATCCAGATTTCTGCCCCATCGGGCAACAATTATATCGTAGGTTCTCTTATTTTCCTTCTCCATCTCCCAGAAATACTTAAAGTAAAGCTGCCCTTTTAGTTTAGTGAACTCACCAAATCTAAATGTGAGCCACCATGCAGGAGTTGCAGGCAACTTATCATCAAATGTGACGGTGAACTCCGAATGCCCCCTTATGTCAAAATCTTCTGATTTCTCAAGCATAAGTGTGATTATTGCACGGGTCGTCTCAAGCTCAATATCCCGCTTTAATTTTACCGGTATTGTAACTTTTACACTATCCTTGGGAATGGTTACCTGCGCAGGAACTGAGTAATAAGCATCCTTGGCAGCAATAAAGGTTGTGTTTGCATATTTCGCATTAACCATTTTTATGTTTATTTTCCTGTCAAATGGTTTTGGAACTCCCATAACCTTACAACTAACCAGTACTGTATAATCTTCAATATTATCAAATCCAAAGTTGAAAAAAACAGAATCGGTTGCAGATGTATAGTCCAGATATACTCCATCCTTCTGAGTTGTATCGTATTTTATATAATCTTCTTTGGCACATGATGAGATTATAAATGCTAATATTATATATATGATTCTTTTATCCATAGCTGTTAAATATTAATTGTTTCTGTAATCGAACTCCTCAACCGGAATAGGAAGTACATAAATAAGGTCTGATGCCGGTAATGTTGTATAGTCTGTGTTGGAAATAATATCCATGTTTCTCTTTTTCATATCAAACCATCTGATGCCCTCTCCAAAAAACTCTTTATGTCTTTCATTATAAAGTAGCTCCATACTTGGCTCCAAAACAGGATCTCTGCTCTCGAGTGATGTAAGTCCTCTTGAGTTCAAAACCATATTTAAATACCTGCCTGCTTCTGCTTTGTTGCTTTCTGTCAGATATGCCTCTGCAACAATATAATACATCTCAACGGAACGCAGAATTGAAATTCCCTCAATGAGTCCTCTGCTCTCTGGCGTGTTGGTTGGTGTGGTCATCATCAGCCAGTCAACATTTTTCAATAAATTATTTGTTGTTCCTCCATCATAAAGAGGTCTGAACCAATTCAACCTCATATCAACACCAGCGTTGGAGTTTAAATATTGAGAGTAGATGTTTTGGTAAGGTAAATGATAACTTCCTCCTAATGCGGCTTGAAAAGGGGTCATACTTAACCATGATGCTCCAGATGCCAGTCTAAGTTGTGTTGTATTGAAATAGTCCTTTGAGTAGATACCCCATATTGTCTCTTTAACAGATAATGAGCCGGCTATAAGGTTTGGTATCTCATCCTTTGCTGCTAATGGAAACTTGTTGGAATCAATCACTTTAAGAGCTTCTGTCCTTGCCTTGACAAGATCACCTTTTGTCCAGTACACCCTTGCCAGAAGAGCGGTTACAGCATAATAGTT
>CAZREC010000017.1:6054-34466 GCA_964599025.1 uncultured Muribaculaceae bacterium
ATCTTTTCAAGATTTTCAATAACGTTGTTTGAGTGACCTATAACCTCGTAAGCCTTTGTCCACATATCGGACATAATCTCCTTCGAATCGTTGTAGTTGTATTTTGTAAGATAATGTCTTGGGAGAAATTGACTGCTTACATAGAAATTCTGGGCAAGAGCATCAAATACACCCCAATTGAAATATTCGCCGTACAGACTTATTGATTTCAATTCGCCATATAGTCCCCAAAGAGCATCCTCGCAACCCTGTTTACTACTGAACATATCATCGTTAATAACCTCAGCCTTGGGATTTACGTCCAAAAACTTGTCGCACGAAACAAAAAGGGAGCAACCTGCTAAAAGTAATATTATATATTTTTTCATAGATTAATGTTTAAAATGTTGGACTTATTGTAAAACTAAATCCTCTGGCAAAAGGGTAATTAATACCTCTCTCCTGCCTGATGGTAGAGAAGCGGGCAATGTCATTCATTGATAGGCTAAGATTTAATCTTTTACATTTTATTTTATTAAGTATTTTGCCGGCAACTTCATATCCAAGAGAGATATAGGATAATGATAAATAATTCTCTTTCTCTACAAACCTGGATGTATGATAGTTATTTATTGTGCCATTTGAATTTGGAATGATTGTCAGATAGTTTACTACATCTCCCGGTTTTTTCCATCTCTCGGTATATGCCCTTCTGTCTGAATTGTACATTGGGTTGATCTGTTCTATCCTTTGTGCCCTTGTTGAATTGTAGATATAACCTCCACAAGAGTAGAGCATGCTTACATTAAGAGAGAATCCCTTATAAGTAAGGAACGAAGAGAGAGCTCCTCTCAAACTCGGGGTCTTGTCTCCTATTGCAACCTTGTCCAGAGGGTTGTACAAAAAAGTATAGTCGCCCTGTTTTGTAATATATATTTCACGACCCGATGCTGGATCAATCCCGGCTGAACGGACAGTGTATATCATGCTGGGAGATTCTCCCTCGATAAACAGCTCAAGAGGTGATGCTCCGGAAAATGCTGCATTATTGTCATTATGAATCTTAAGAGTATTACCTATCTTGATTAATCTGTTGGTATTATGAGCCGCAGTTACATTTACTCTCAGGAACCAATCCTGATTCTTTATTACAACTCCCGACAATGTAACCTCAAAACCGGTATTGGTCTGTTCTCCAACGTTGTTATTTACCAAGGTCACCCCAGATGAAGGCGGCATAGAAATGGGGACTATCATGTCAACGGTTCTGTAGTTGTACCAATCGAAATTGACATCAACTCTGCTGTTGAGAAAAGTAGATGTCAAACCAATATTTGTAGATTTGGTGGTTTGCCACTTAAGATCTGAGTTCCCCATTGTAATTGGACTTGCCCCAAGCCCGTATTTGTTAATCAGATTTGAAGCATATCTGAAAGTGGTTATTGCCTGATAAGATGCAAAATTTATACTACCTGTGTGTCCGTAACTCGCTCTCAGTCTTAAAACATCAAAGATATTCATGCTTTGCACCCACTCCTCCCTATGTAAGTTCCAGCCTGTCCCTACACTCCAGAAAGGAGCGTAACGATTTTTGGTTCCAAACTTGGAAGAACCCGATAATCTGTACGATGCGTCTGCAAAATATCTGTTTCTGTAAATAATATTAGCAGACGATGTAAGCGCGGCAGATGTGCTTTCTGAGCTTAACCCTCCTGGTTTTCCTCCTGTGGGATATGCTGAAGCAAAAGTAGGGTCAATCAGTTTGTCATTAAAAAATCCTACAGCAGAAAATGAGTAAGGGCTACTTTTATCTTCTCTTATCTCTCCTCCAAGGTTTGCGGTAACCATAGATCCCTTGTCGTCGAGGTTTTTACTATAATTAGCTGTCCCTCTAAGAAGATATTTGCTTGTTTCTCCGGAACTTACTGTATAACTCCCTTTCAGTGATGGATCTGTTATAGCAAAAAAGACACGTGATAGTGGAGAGAGATATTGGTCATCCCTTGCATCGGTGTTTGTCATAGATCCAAACCCAACAAGATATAAACCCGGAATAATGTTCCATCTCAGATTCAACGAACCTATGAGATCCTTAGTCTTTGATTTAGTGAAAGAGGATAGTGTTGACTCATAAATTGGATTAAGCAGTGTGTATGACAAACTGGTTAAAAGATCACCATTCACATCGTAAGGAGCATCGTACGGATTTGCATTCACGTAATCTTTGAACATTCCATATTTTGATGCATGAGCGGAGTTCTGTGAATAATCTGTTCTTAAGGTTGCGATAAATTTTGACTTGTAATTATATGAAAGAGAATAACCTATCCCAATATTGCTTCTGTTGTCATCTTTCATAACTCCATTATTACCAACATAACGCATCGATACCTGGTAACTAAGGCCCGATCCTTCACCTGAGAGGTTTATACTGTGCTGTTGCGAAAATGAGTTTCTCAAAGGCTTTGCCAGCCAGTTTGTATTAATTCCGCTGTTTACCCTGGCAAGCTTATCTACATATTGAAGGTATAGCGATCCCGTATTGTTATCATATAATCCTGATAACCTTTCAAATTCAAGTTTCTCGGAGGCATTCATGAGGTCATAATCAGTCAGGTCCGGAAACTCTGCTTTGCCTGTAAAATTATACGAAACTCTTATCTGTTTTTGAGCAGATTTTTTTCTTGCTACTAAAATTACACCATTTGCTGCCTGCTCACCATAAAGAGCTGTTGCAGAGGCATCTTTCAATACAGTAACAGACTCAATTTCAAATATATTGATGTCGTATAAGGCTCTTATTGAAGATTCAACACCATCTATGACAATTAAAGGAGAGTTTACTCCTAATTGGCCAGAAGTGTTTAGTGAAGTTGTTCCCCTGAGAATAATCTCAGGAATTGCGTTTGGGTTTGAACCCTGTTCGTTATTTGGTGTAATTGATATTGATGGTTCGAGTATTGACAACGAGTTGAAAAGGTTTGTTGTTGATATAGTTCTTAGCTGATCACCACTAATAGTTTTAGCAGAACCGGTAAATGTGCTTTTGTCTCTTTCAAAATACCCTGTCACTACAGCATTCTCAATAAATGTTGTTGCCTGGTTTAGCACAATTACCTGTTTAATTTGCGAAAAAGGTATCTCCTGGGTTTCATAACCAATAAATGAATATACAACTACAGAGCCGGCCGAAATGCCTGGTGCTGATAATGTGTAATCTCCGTTTTCATCGGAATATGCTCCATTTTTGGTTCCTTTTATAAATACAGTAACACCTGCCATCGGAAGTTTGTCCTGATCCAGGATTTTTCCGGTAACAATACTCTTTTGACCAGTAGTCACCACTTTCTTTATTATTATAGTTTTACCTTCCAAAACATATGTGATTTTTGTTTTCGGGGTATCCAGAATAATATCCAGAACCTCTTTCAGTCCTTTGTTTTTAAAGGTGAACGTCAGATTTTTCAGCTCTTTGACATCGTCTGCATTAAAAATGAATTCGTAGTTAGTCTGTACCCTTAATATCTCTGCTATCTGAGAGAAGCTCGCCTGTTTGACATCGAGGTTTACCAAGGGTTGACTATTTTGTGCGTAAAGAAGTGGATTTAAAAAAGTGCACATCAAAACACACAAGAAAATAAAAATGTGGCTCTTAGGGTTTTTTATCATAATATATTAAATTTAAGTTACTTCTAGTATATGATTATCTTTTTGTTTATATATCTGTATTTGATTCTTCCGGTTTGATTCAATTTATATATCAACTCTTCAAAGCCGTTAGATCTGTCGAAATATATATAAAACCTGGTTTGTTTAATTTCTTCATTTTCATAAGAAACATCTACTTTGTACCATCTGGACAATTCATTAATGATATTTTCAAGAGTCTCATTTCTAAACACAAATTCTCCGTTCTTCCATGCAACTACACTCATTGTGTCAGCTTCTGAAACAACTATCTCTCCCGTTGACTGATTTATTGAGCAATTTTCTCCGGGGTTAATAATCCTGGTTATCCCCTTATGCATAAACTCGATACTTCCACTAATAAGGGTAGAGAGTGAGTTTCCCTCTTCATAAGTTCTTATATTAAATTCTGTTCCAAGTACTTTTACCTTTGTATTGTCGTCGATATTGACTATAAATGGCTTATTTGCATTATGTGTGACCTGGAAGTAGGCCTCACCACTTACATATACCGTTCTCTCTTTATCTCCGAAAACCAACGGGAACCTAAGCTTTGTTTCTGAATTCAGCCAGACCTTTGTACCATCTTCAAGGTTAATCTGATACTCTGCATACCTCGGCACTATAATCTCGTTATATTCTTGTGAGCGGTCAGTTGTCCTGCCTTTTACATCAATGACCAGACTTGCCTTGGTCCCATTTAATGCCTGTTTTATAGAAAGGTTTTGCGGGAGCTTTTTTGTTTTTGAATCAAGCCCGAAATCCCTTCCATCTGCCAGCACAAGCCTTGCTTTAGTTTCTCCGGGGCTAATATGAGGGATAGTATCTTTTGCCTTAAAATAAGTATTGTACGATATAACAGTAACTGCTATTAATGCAAATGATGCTGCTACAGAAGCAGCTCTTTTCAGGAATTTTCTCCTCAGAACAACTTTAGGATTTACATTATTCCAGGCTCCCTGAATATCTCTGCAGGATATATCTATCTCCTCTTCTCTGGAGTAGAAGTCGATGGTGTCCTTCAAGAATTTTTGTCTGGCTTTGCTTGCTTTGGCCCATTGGGATATTTCCGATTTCTCCTCTTCAGTTGCCTTGCCTGTGATTAGCTTATTTATCTTTATCCACTCTATTTCCATAATTATTGCCTTTTATATAAAGACAACAACTTTTAGAAATCGGGTACACCAGATATAAAATATATGATAAAAAAATCCAGCGGATAATTTTCCCTGAAGAATTTATAGGCTCTCTTTATATGAGTATGAACGGTCATTTCAGAAATTTCCAATTTCTCTGCTATCTCTTTATATGACATAGAATCGAAAATCCTGTGTTCCAAAATTATTTTCTGATTTGGAGACAACTTATCGAGACACTCCCGGACCTTTGCAATAACTTCGGAATTGTCTTCGTAATGAATAGTATTTGAGTGTATTATTGCCTCACACAACTTTAAGTTGTTTGAGTCTATTACACAATTATGTTTAAAATAATTCTTACAACCATTTTTAACGCAAGTATACAGATATCCCTTTATATTGGTTTGGTCATCCAGTCTGGGAGCGACTTCCCACAGAGAAGTAAAGGAATCCTGAACTATATCCTCTGCCAATTGTCGGTTCATCACATAAGAATTGGCAAATAACAGCAAATCCTTATAGTTACTTTTAAAAATAAATTCAAAAGCATATACGGATCTGCTCTTTAATGCCACAAAAATATCTTTTGTACTAATTGATGAATCCATTATTTACACATTCTGAGTCAGGGTAAAAACCGGAAATGCTCCGGTTTTACCTTATCACTAAACTCAATCTAAATTTATAATACATGAATGTATCGCTTTATACATATAAAACAACAATAAACAGAATCAGGGTACACGAACGATTTTATTTATCGGTACATATCTCAAAAACATTATTGTTTTCATATAATCAAATTTACTTATTTTATTGAGAGAAATTGTTATATTGTAACTCATGAAATCAAACATAATATCGGTTGACCTCCATATAGAGAAGATAGCAAAAGGTTACAGAGGATTTGCTCCTGCCGACTCACTTATATATCAGCTGGATCTCTTTGAGCGCACTTTGCAGTCAAACAGGTTTAACAAAGGGAGAAAGATTGATTTTATCCACGGCTCCGGCAAAGGGACACTGAGGGCGGAGCTTATAAAGATACTCCACCTGAAGTTTCCCGGATTCACATACGAAGATGCCCCTTTTGCCATTTATGGTTATCAGGGAGCTTTAAGAATTACAATAAAATAGCAAAAGAAATCAGAATTTCTGGGTTTCCTTTTTTGTGCCGAATTCATTGCACTGAGCTTTAACAGTAACTTCGCAACCAGCCACAATTTGAGGAACAACAACTTCCAATATCTCTGACTCTTTGCTTGTCTGACTCACAGGCTTGACTGTTTTTACCTCCTTACCGTTTACATAAATAGAAACTAAATCTATATAATGCTTCTGGACATTTTTGACCGGATGTACTGCTTCTATTTTTATAGTATGTGTTTCTGCTGTGTAGTTCAGCAGAATTTTCTTAGGAGGGTCGGCTTTAATAATTAAAGGGAGGGAAACAATTAATGCAAAAGTGAATATATATGCTTTCATAAATTAAAAATTCAGGAGAAAAAATAAAAAAACGACATAACAAAGGCATGAACACAAACTGCCATAAAGCCAACTATACCTACTCGCTTGTGCACACGGTATTTTGCCTTTATTTTGATTATTCTCATACCCGACAGAAAGGAAATCGTAAACAATAAAAATCCCGCAATTCCCAAATAAAGTGACACATTGAAAATTATCTGTTCCATATTAAAAAAATTAGAAGTTTATTACTACCATGGATACAAAGAAAGAACTGTAAGCGATATAGGCTGTAGCCCTGTGATATGGTTTTAATGATGGGTTATCCTCTACCATCCCGCTTAAAATATTTGTTGCAATCATGCTTGAAAGATGAACCATTACAAGATACTTGTGAAGTTTATAGGTGCTGAATCCTTTGGGCCTGTCATTCAGTCTTGGCGGAGCAAAAAGTGCAAGTCCGGCAGTAGTAAAGTAACCTATGTTGACTGCTCCTGCAAGGCCTTCATGAAGATCTTTCAGTCCGGTATTACCTCTATATAGCCTCTCTCCAACAATCCCCTGCGCTACCATGCCTGCAAGTGTTGCATAACCGATGTAACGATGGGCCTTAAACATTTTTTCCCGTATTTCCTGTTCCATATCTCTGCTCTCGGGTGATAATTCAAAAATATTGAAACTTCGCATTAATCCTTTTTTGCCCCAGAGGAGTTTCTGAGTAAACAGGTATTTTTCGGGCAGCAGATTATGGTTTCCTTCTGTAATTCCGGTTGCTGTTGTGTCTTTTACTGAATTTTCGTTTTGCGCCAAAACATCGTTTGATGTAATAACCATAAGCAATAATGCAACATAAAGATATTTGAAGTGATTCATTTCCAACTTTATTAATTTAAAGTAAATGTAATTAATAATTCACTCATTTTATCAATTAATAATTTTTCAGCATTTGGTCAGCATTTTATCAGCAAACAATGGGCAAATACATCTTTTTTTCTGAATAAATTTGCTAATTGCGTCGCCAGGCCTTAATTTCAGAATACTAATGAACCAAATTTTTACCATATATTCTCTGTTTTTTCTTGTTACGGCCTTGGTGTCATTTTTTGGTGCAATTCTGGCTTTTAACAGGAGGAGAGTAAAAGGTGCCCTTGAGATTACCTGGTTAATGATCGCAGCCGGAATAGGTGCTTTCTGGGTAATCTTCGAGACATCTGCAGTGACAATGGCAGAAAAAATATTCTGGGCCAAACTTGAATTTACCGGAGGGGCCTTTACTCCAGTTTTGTACTTGATCTTTGTACTTCGTTTTACGGGTAAGGAAAAGTTTTTATCTGCAAGAAATATCGCATTTCTTTGTATTCTACCGCTTATAACATTGGCTGTTGTTTTTACAAATGATTACCATAACCTTATGTGGTCGGGGTTTTCTACAATATCGGCTAAAACTAACCTTATGGAATACTATCATGGAGTATGGTTTTGGACGGGATATCTGGCATACAGCTACATAATGCTTACAATAGCAACTTTTTATATCTTCAGCTTTATTTATCATCACAGGAACTCGTTCCAGTATCATGGATGGGTCATATTGCTAGGCGGTCTGCTACCATGGTCGGCAAGCATTCTTTATCTTACAGGCGTAAATATTACACCAGGCCTTGATTTGGCCCCTGCAAGCATAACTTTAAGCGGGCTATTACTAATCTATGCCATTTTCCATAACAGGTTCCTGGATCTGGTACCTATAGCTCGCGAAACACTGGTTGAGACATTGCAGGATGGCATAATAGCCCTTGACGGTCAGAACAGGATCCAGGACATTAATGGTGCCGCCCTATCCTATCTCGGCATAAAGAATAAAAGCATTCTTGGTCTTTCTGCACAAGAATCAGGTGCCACAGTTATCCCTCTTTTAAATGCCGTTACAGACAATAACCCTGTCGATTTTTTAGAAATTGAGAGTGGACATGAATTGAAGACCTTCCGTATAATCAAGCATACAATCAAAAATCAGTCCGGCAGCCGTATTATTGTTATCCGCGACATTGCAGACTTTGTAGCACAGCAGAATGAGCTTATTAAAGCTAAAGAGAAAGCAGAAGAGAGTGATCGTCTTAAATCTGCATTCCTCGCAAACATAAGTCATGAGATAAGAACCCCAATGAACGGCATACTAGGGTTTACAGAACTTTTAAGAGAGCTAAAGCTGTCTGAGGACGAACAACAGGAGTATCTTGCCATAATTGACAAGAGTGGTACTCGCATGCTTAATATTATAAACGACATAATTAGCCTCTCTTCTCTTGAAGCCGGGCTCTCCAAGGTTAAAATCACAAATTTTGATATAAACGACCAGATAGGCATCTTATTCAAACTATATGAACCTCAGGCAAGTGAGAAGGGTTTAAAGATGATGGTTAATGGCACTATCTCTGCAGAGGAGGCCAAAATAACCAGTGATAAGGAAAAGGTAAAGGAGATACTTGCCAACCTTATTAAAAACGCCATAAAATTTACCGCTAAAGGCTCTATTGAAATTGGATTCAGCAAGCATGCCGACGGACTGGAGTGTTATGTTAAGGATACTGGTATAGGGATTAATCCTGAACAAAAGGAGTTTATTTTTGAGCGATTCAGACAAGGAAGTGAATCTGTTGCAAGATATTATGAGGGCGCCGGGTTGGGTTTATCTATTTCAAAGGCATACGTTCTGCTATTAGGTGGCAAGATATGGGTCGATAGCGAGGAGGGTAAAGGATCTACATTCTACTTCACTATCCCATGTTAAGAAAGGCTCTGCCACATGTTAGTCAAACTTCTACTGACTACTCCGTCAGAGCAGTTAGTAACGCATAGAATACTTCTGTAGAATTTTTGAAACCGGAAGTGGGCAAGGGTTAAATAAAAAGGCTGCCTAAAATTAGGCAGCCTCGTTTAGCAATTATTTACTATTACTCCAAGGAGATTCATCTAGTGGGACGTTCCATTGCGGGTTCCAGCGGAGCACATCATTTCTGATAGGCAGAATAAAGAAATCCGAATCAATTGTTGCTGAGTAAGGTGTTCCCTTGACAGTATGGGTAATGGATTGTTTACTCCATGGCTTACCGGTGTCCAGACAAAAACGTTTCAAGTCAAAGAATCGTTTAGGTGAGCCCACAGGCAATTCCCTGCGCCTCTCTTTCAATATTTCAGTAATTAATTGATCCTGATTGGTTATAGTAAGAGGCGGTGTTCCTGTTTTATATCTGAGTACCCTAAGATAGTTAAGGTCAGCTAGTGCTTCTGTGGTCTTATTGATTCTTGCATTAGCCTCGGCACGCATCAGAAGAATTTCGGGGTATGTATATCCCGATGTTGTTGCAATTTTAGTTTGGTAGTTAAGCCTTCTCCTTCCATCATCGTATACAACTCCTGACACAGTAGTCTTGTAACCCAGATACTCAAAGAAGAAATATTCGCTTCTAAGGTCTGTCTGTTTGTCAAAGAGAGCAAGTAACTCAGTTGAAGGATATGAAGAAGTACCCCCTGCGCTTGCACAAGTTCTGTACAGGCATATCTCTCTATTGTAAGTTGCAGTGATAGGATCGGTACCTTCAGATGTATTGATAGAGGATGAATTTCTTTGGTCAGGCATAGTTGCAACCTTTGAGTCTGCCCATGAGAATTTATTCATATCATAAAAAAGGTTTCTGAGTCCACCCTTTTGGGCAGCTGCCATAGTAAGAGCCTTGTCTGCATAGAAAGCAACACTATCAAATTTTTGAGTAAACATATGGTAATGTGCAAGGAATGCATAGGTCTGGACCTTTCCGAATCTTGTGTTTGCTATTACCTGTTCCGGAATATTTTTCATGTTTGAATGAATCTCCGAAAGCACCTTTTGAAAAATCTCTTTTTGGGTAGAGAGGTCTTCCATCGGACTCATAACATCACTGGATATTCTGTATGGAATTGTTTTACGTGAGTTATCGCCTGCTGGTTTGTATACCGGTCCATATCCCAATGTTGCATAAAAGTAACCCCATGCTCTTGCTACTGCGGCCTGTGCAATTATCTCATTTGCTAGTTTAGCAACCTCATCTGTTTTTACGCCATTTACACCATCTATACAAGTATTGAAATATTGGGCAGAACGATAAAATCCCCAGTTCCAGTAGTAGTCCTGAACTGCCGGATTTCCATAAGGACGTTTGAATATATATGCAAAGTAGGAGTCAATGTTTGGATGTCCGTTATACCATGCATAGTCAGCTTGATTGTCAGATATTTCTATATCATCGGTAAGATATACCAGTGAACTGCCTCTGTTGTTGTTTTGATAAATATAGTCTATCGTGTTTACGTTATTAAGCAGTCTGTCGAACGATGCAACATCCCCTGCAACAGGAATCAGTTTCCCGGCAGGTTTTACATCGAGGTATTTCTCACAAGATGTAAAAAACAATCCCAAAATAGTTATACTAAATAAAGTTATTCTTCTCATTGTTGTTTCTTTTAAAGGTTGATAGATATTCCAAAGTAAAATTCAGGACGAAGCTGTAATGAAGTATATGCCTGATTTGTCATTGCTCCAGTGCCTCCGGTTGAATTTATTTCTGCAGTTTCAGGGTCAATGTCTACTCCTTTGGCAGCTATGTAGAAGAGGTTCCTGGTTTGGAAATAAAGTTTGACATTTGACAAGCCAATTGTGCCCACCAGATTTTTTGGCAAGTAATACGAAAGAGACAGGTCTCTAAGTTTAAGGTAATTAGCAGAAGCCACAAATATATCGCTGTAAGGATAGTAGAACATATCCATGTTCCATGATGTAAGTTTTGGATAGATTGTCTTAGCTTCATCTCCTGCAGCTCTCCATCGTTCACCTACATGTCTGTTGATATAATTGGACCCTGAGAAATTATCCTTTCTGTATTTATGCCCGAGTTTAGCTATAAACATGAAGGATGCTTCAAAATTCTTGTATCTGAATGTATTTGTAAGACTTATATCTACTTTTGGTCTTAGTGTACCAAGGTATACAGCATCCTTAGCTGTAAGACTTCCTCCGGCAACTTTCTCTCCCTTGTAGTTGTAATATAATGCTGTCCCTGTATTGTCAAGTCCTGCGAATTTGCCTCCCCAGAATGCATCCATCGGATATCCCTCTACCAATATGCCGTTTGCTGTAGCATAACTTCCAAAATATGCTCTGCTAACGTTGTAATTAGTAACCTTGCTGCTATTATAGCTGGTAATCATATATGCACTCCAGTTAAAATCTGCATTTCTTACGATATCTCCATCAAGAGTCAGTTCAAATCCTTCGTTCCTGAGTGAACCTACATTTTGTGGTACTGACGCTGTACCTCTGGTTTCATCAACAGCATCGCTTGCAATAAGGTCCGAGCTGTACTTATTATAGTACTCTGCTGTAATGTTCAGGCGGTTTTTCAACATAGACATATCAATACCCAGGTTGACAATCTGTGTTCTCTCCCAGCGAAGTGCATTGTTCGGATATGATGAAATAGAATATGAAATACCTCCGGTTGTTGTGTTGTGGCTTCCTACACCAAGAATCAGATAAGGCGCATAACTTAGTGATATATTACCATTTACACCATAAGAGCCACGTATATAAAATCTGTCAAAAATATTTTTCAGAGGTGTAAAGAATGGCTCCTCCGATATTTTATATGTACCACCTAATGACCAGGTAGGCTTGTATCTGAACTTCGGATCTGTACCGAAAAAGTTTGTAAGGTCGAGACGGGCACTGGCACTCAATAAATATCTGTTATTATATTCGTATGATCCATTTGCATACCACGAAACGAACCTGTTGTCCCGTACACCATAGTTCCCGCCATATCCAATTGATGACAAATTCATCGGCCCTGTTCCGAATAACATATCTCCCTTGATATTTCCTGTATTCTTATTGTATTCATACGGATCGAAACCTGAGTTGTATGATGCTGATACCGGATTGTAACCCAGTCTGGTGGGCAGATATGTGTAGTAATATGTATCCTTGCTTATCTCACTGCCTATCATAGCGTTTATTCTATGCATGTCGCCATTTAGCGATTTATTTGCATTTAACTGACTCCGGATTACCCATGCTTCTGACGATCTGTTTGTCTCATCTCTTCTTCCTCCTTCAGGAATGTAGTGTTTCGTTGAATTAGTAGCTGAAGTTCCGTCATTATAGTTAAGCCTCATAGTCAATGCGTTTGCATCTTGTATGATTTGAGTGTTGTTATAACCCTTTGTCCATGATCCACCAATTTTCCCTGTTAACCAGTCAAGAAACTTTACAGTCACATCTCCTCCAAGTCTCAGTTGCAGGTTCTGGTCATCGGAATACATCAATGGACTGTCGGTTGAAGGGTGATAGGTAACAGGCAATAAACCGGGATATGTGAGATACTTATCCAGTCTTCTTTGAGGAACAGGAGTATACATTGTCATATTTCCTGAATTGTCGTATAACTTGGTGTATGGCTGTATTCTGCTGGTAGATCCAAATGTAGTATATGTATCTACATTATCGGTCATTGTATGACTCTTTGCATAATTGACATTTGAAAGCACCCTGATTGAAATCCAATCCTTTGGGGTCCAGATGTTATTAATATCAAATACCAGTCGTGTAGACTTGTTGTTGTCGAGGTTACCACCCTCCTCAACAAAACGGATACTGCTTCTGAGCAAATTTTTATCTGTTCCTCCTGACAAATCAAGATTATGCTGATACGATTGTTTTGGTTTCAGAAGATATTTTTCTATCTGAGAAAGAGCATTATTGTTTTTTAACAGAGCTATTTTAGCATCGGCCTCTGCCGCCGGCATAAGACCTTTATCTTTTGCCATTAACAAATATGCATAGTCAGAAATCTGATAGTATGAGTTATAGGATGTATAACTGGCATTGGAGTTCTGATTGTAGAGGTCAAGCTCAGCATCCATATAATCCTTGACGCTTGAAATATTCAATTTGGTGAGATCCGGCTTGAGAGTAATGCCATAAGTACCTTTATATGATAAATTTATGAGCCCTTTTTCTGCATTTTTAGTTGTAATGACAATAACCCCGTTGGATGCCCTGGCTCCATATATAGAGGCGGCAACAGCATCTTTTAGTACTGTAATCTGATCTATGTTTTCCGGATTGATGGATTCAATTCCAACTCCCGAACCAATTAAAGGATAGCCATCAACAACAATCAGAGGTGTTTTTACGCCCATTATTGTAGAGACGCCACGGATTTCGATTTCACCCTGCTTTGTGAGAACAACACCCGATGATTGTCCTTCAAGAATTGATTTAATAGATGGTTGAAGTTTGTTCTCAAGATTTTTTTGGGTAATAACTGAAAAAGAACCGGTGGCCCTCTCCTTGGAAAGCATCTGATAACCAGTTACTACTACATCTTCAAGTTTTTGTGTATCCATCTCCAGCACCACAGATGTTCCTTTTATGTTTTCTGCGGCTGCTTCAAATTCTTTCATCCCCAGAAACTTGAACACCAATGTACTGGCTTTAGGTGCATTGATTGTGTATTTACCTGCCAGATCTGTTATTACGGTATTACGTGAACCCTTTACAGACACAAATACTCCGGGTAATGGAGTTCCCGTATCGTCAATCACAGTGCCTTTAATTGTTGTCAGTTCTTCCTGACCGGATTTTGTCTCCAGTCTGGAAACTGCTGGAGTTGCTGGAACAGTACCAGTGGAAAGCGCCACCTGTTTTCCCCTGATTTTGTAGCTGATTCCGATTGTAGGGAAAAATCTTGCAAAGAACTGTTCCGGCTTTTCATCTTTAGAAATTACCGTTACCTTGTTGTTGATCTCCTTAAGGGCATCTGAATAGACAAAATCGTATCCAGTCTGCTCTGTAACTTTTTTAAGAACCTCTTTCAATGTGGCGTTCTTAAAATCGAAGTTCATCTGTTGCGCATAAAGACTCGCAACCATGGACAAAAATATCAATACAAATGCTGTATGATACTTAAGGTGCTTTTTGATAGTTGTTATGTTCATAATTAAAGTGGTTAGGAAATATTGTTCACTATTGCTTAATACACACTTTGTATACAGAAATACCCTTAAAAAAAACAGGGGGCTCAATAAAAATTTAATATTGAACTCCCCCTCTCTGATGATCCGTTATAAACCGGCTGTCGTATCCTGTAAGATTCAGGTAGATTTCTTTATCCGTAATGTGACACGATTGCCATCAACTTTATATGATATGGCAGAACAGAATTCTATCATCTCCATAATCTGGACAATTGATTCAGATCTGAAATTGGCTGTTATTCTGTAGTTCAATATCTCCTTGTCTTTTAGAATAAATTCCGTTCCGTGCCACCTTTCCAGCTTCTTAATCACCTCCTGCATAGGGGTTGAATCAAATATAATTTTACCCTCCTTCCAGGCAACCTGTCTGGATGTGTCGGCCTGTTTAATAAGTACAGGTGGCATCTTACCTCTTATAACGAATGATTCTTTCGGTTTCAGCTGAGTAATCAGTTCTATTTTGCTTGAGGGAAGCTTTCTTGTCAGTTTTATAGAGCCGGAAAAAAGTGTTGTCTGAGCGTCAATATCGTTATCATAGCTGCGGATATTGAATTTTGTCCCAAGCACTTCTACCCTGAAATCCTTATTTGTACTCACTATCATAGGTTTTTGAGGATTGGAGACAACATCAAAAAACGCCTCTCCCGATATTATCACCTCCCTTGTTGCTCCTCTGAATTTATCCGGATACTCGATCCTGCTTGCAGAGTTCAACCACACTTTTGAACCATCCGGTAACTCAACAAATCCTTTTATGCCATTATTAGTGTACAGGATATGTTTCTGTTCTTTAGGAATATCTGTAAGAAGTTCTCGTTCCTGTTTTGGTACTTCTATAGCGGCAGGTTTCTCAGATAAACGAAACAGATTCAATCCCAGCAGGATAATAATTACAGATGCTGCTGCATACTGTATGAATATTACTTTTTTGGACCTCCTTTTCATGCCCGATGAAACCTGTATATTTTTCTTTACCTCTTCCAGCTCCGAAACACCAGCCTTTGTATTTGGCATGTTCTGAAATATCCACAGATTTTTTATGGTAGAGAAGTATTTCAGATTCTCTTCTGACTTACTAACCCACTCAAGAACAGCCTTTTCCTCAGCTTCGTTTGCTCTTTGCTCTAAATATTTGATTATTAAATGCTTTGTCATAATGCTCCTTCCTCAATATAATCACACGTTTATCAATAATAACCCTAATAATAATTTCAGGTAATCTTTAAATTTAATTCTAAGAATCTTAAGCGCAGACATTATCCTGAATTCAACAGTTTTGACAGAGATTCCCTGTTTCTCCGCAATTTCTTTATATTTCATATTCTCAAACCTATTCAAATAGAAAGTTTTTCTTACATTTTCAGGCATTTTACCCATAGCTTCATTAAGAATGTTCTCTACATCCCTGGAATACAATTTTTCAGAAGAATCAAGCAATGTCAGATAATTGAGTGATTCTTTATCCTTGCTTTTGGAAAACTCCTGGAAGCGTCTCTCTACCTTGTTCCGCCTAAGAATGTTCAGACATCTGTTTCTTGTCAGAACCAGAATATAGGGCAGAGGGTCCCTCTCAAAATCGATAATGTATCTGTTTTCCCAGATGTAAACAAATACCTCCTGTGTCACACATTTTGCTGCTTCCATATCATGCAGGTAGCTGTTGGCAAAAAACTGTACCTTATGCAAAAAAGAGGTATAGATCTCATCAAAAAGATCTTCAAAGTCATTTGTATTTGCCGTACTTTTATGCATTATTGATAATTCCAGAAAAATGCTCCCGATGAAAATAATTATCAAATATAGAGAAAAGCGTTTAATGTCAAAAAAACAGACATTAGGTAATGTATTCTTATTATCTTTATTTAATAGATTTGACAAATATGAATAAAACAATTTGGACAACAGACAATATCGGGAGCCTTGATGGTAAGAGAGTTATAGTTACAGGAGGGGCAAGCGGAATAGGTTTTGAGGCTGCAAAAGTGCTGGCATGCAAAGGAGCAGAAGTTATTCTGGCTGTAAGAAATATGGAAAAAGGAGAGAGGGCAGTTAGCAGAATTTCAGATGAATATCCTGCCGCAAAAGTGTTTTTAATGCATCTCGACCTTGGTGACCTAAATAGTATTAAGGCTTTTGCAAAGGAGTTTCTGTCTAAGCATAATAATCTTGACATACTCATTAACAATGCCGGTGTAATGATTCCTCCTTACAAAAAAACCAGTGACGGATTCGAGCTTCAGTTCGGAACTAATCATCTTGGCCATTTTGCATTGACCGGGCAGCTGTTGCCTGCCCTTATGGCTACTCCCGGCTCCAGAATAGTTGTTGTAAGTAGTATCGCCAGCAGAGGAGCAGAGATAATGTTTGACAACCTGGACGGATCAAAAGGTTACAGCCGGATGAAGTTCTACCGGCAAAGCAAGCTTGCAAACCTTCTGTTTGGGGTGGAGTTGAATAGCAGACTTAAAAAGAGCGGGTCAGAAACCATCTGTGTTGTCTGCCATCCCGGAATTTCTGCGACAAATCTTATGTCCAGAGGTTCGGGAAAGGAAAGCGGTTCAATAATGAAGTTCCTTTTCAATGCGTATGCACAACCAGCTGAGAAAGGTGCACTACCTACCTTGTATGCTGTCACAAACAAGGCACTCAAGGGAGGAGAGTATATCGGTCCTGATGGAAAAGGCAACCACCGGGGGAATCCGGCAGTAAGCTCCGAGGTAAATATTTTGTTTAAACCAACTGTGGCAGAAAAATTGTGGAAGGTATCTGAAAATCTCACCGGTACTATTTATGCTATATAATAAGTACCTTTGCACAAATTATTGACATGGAAGAAAAAGTTCAGGATATCAAATACATAGACATAGAGAAAAGCATACGGGAGCGAAAATCAGGAATATTGCCATTGCTTCCCGGCTTTATTATAAGAATTTTGGAAAATATCGTCTGTCAGGATGGAATGAACTACATTCTTAATAAATATTCTCATACAGTAGGAAAGGAGTTCCTCGTTAAAGTTATAGAAGAGCTTAATCTCACGTTGGAAATTGAGGGACTGGAGAACCTTCCTGAACATAAAAAATGTTTTTTTGCAGCAAATCACCCGTTCGGGATTATTGACGGGCTGGTTCTTACACATATAGTATCAAATAAATATGGTGAACTAAAAGCAATAGCAAACGATGCATTCATGTATGTTCCTCAATTGCGTCCATTTGTTGCTGCAGTAAATGTGTTTGACGGCTCTTCAAAGGAGTATCTCCATCAGCTGGAAGAGACTTACAGACAAGATATTCCTATTACCCACTTTCCTGCAGGTATTGTATCGAGAAAACTAAAAGGAAAAATCCAGGACCAACCTTGGCAAAAAAGTTTCATTACAAAATCGGTGTCGAGTCAGAGAGATATTGTTCCACTGCACTTTCATGGCAGGAACTCCAGACTGTTCTATTTTATCCACTCTGCAAGAACGGTTCTGGGTATAAATCTTAACCTTGAGCTTGCACTACTGCCTCGGGAAATGTTTAATAAAAGGAACAAAACCATAAGGGTAACTATAGGGAAACCTATACCATATCAGACATTTGACAAATCTCACACTCATCTCGAGTGGGCTCAGAAGGTCAGGGCCCAGGTATACAATCTGGGGATGAATTAGGCTGAAATAATGGAATTCACAGAAAATAAAAACTTCAGAGACAAAAAATTCTCAGAAAACGAGCTGGAGATTGGAGAGTACGGAGGCTGTTCATTCACCAACTGCAATTTTTCAAATGCAAATCTCTCCGAAATAGTCTTTACCGAGTGTAAGTTTGAAAACTGTGACTTAACCATGGCCAAACTGGTCAACACAACATTTGGCGATGTAGAATTCAGCAACTGCAAGCTTTTAGGACTCCGGTTCGACTCATGCAACAAAATGTCTCTTTCGATAAGTTTTTCTTATTGCAACCTAATCTTTTCATCTTTTTACAAATTAAAATTAAAAAAGACCCGCTTTGACAACTGCAAGCTGGAAGAGGTGGAATTCGCAGAAACCGATCTTACAGGAGCAATTTTCAATAATTGCGACCTTCTCCGTGCTGTTTTTGAAAATACAATCCTTGAAGGTTGCGACCTCCGCACATCTTTCAATTTTTCCATCAATCCGGAGATAAACAGAATAGCCAAAGCAAAATTTTCGCAACAGAATATTGCCGGATTGCTGAACAAGTACAATATCACAATAGAGTAAATCCAGAATATGAATATCGGCATTATCGGGGGCGGGGCGGCAGGATTCTTCGCAGCAATAACTGCAAAGGAGAGACATCCCTCTGCCAGGGTTGCAGTCTTCGAAAAATCACTCACTCTGCTTTCTAAAGTAAGGGTGTCCGGAGGGGGAAGGTGTAATCTGACTAATGGATGTACCGACATAGACGAACTTTGCAAGGCCTACCCCAGAGGTGGCAGACAACTCAAGAAGTTGTTTCACACATTTGGTACTGTTCACACAATGGCATGGTTTAAGTCAAGAGGTGTACCTCTTGTTATTCAGGAAGATAACTGCGTGTTTCCGGTTTCGCAGAACGCACTTAGCATAGTTGACTGCCTGATTTCGGAGGCAAAGCGCCTTGAAGTGGAGATTCATACAGGAATGGGTGTGAAGGCTCTAAGAGAGGTTGATAATGGATCTGACGGGAAGGAAGGGAACAAGCTTGAACTGATATTTTTTGACTATGAGTTTGCACCGGAAACTTTTGAAAAAATAATTGTGACCACAGGCGGCTCACCAAGACGAGAGGGGCTCGACTGGCTCGAAGATCTTGGCCATAAGATTGAATATCCCGTACCATCGCTCTTTACTTTCAACATGCCGGCCGAGCCTGTAACAGAATTAATGGGTGTTGTTGCAGAGAATGTCATTGTTGGTATTCAGGGAACAAAAATCAAGGCAAATGGTCCCCTTCTCATAACGCACTGGGGCATGAGCGGGCCGGCCATACTTAAATTGTCTTCATTTGGTGCCCGTATCCTCAACGAAGCATCATACAACTTCATGATACAGATAAACTGGGCCAACGAACAGAACAACGATATTGTTTCCGCCGGCCTGCAAAGCATCGCAGAAGAACATCCCCATAAACTATTGTCGAACATAAGGCCCTATTCACTCCCATTCCGGCTATGGCTTTATCTTCTGGAAAAGAGCGACCTCTCTCCCGACAAGAAATGGATTGAGGTAGGTAAAAAAGGGATAAACCGACTTACAACAATGCTCACCAACGATGAATACGCAGTAAAAGGCAAATCTGCATTCAGAGAAGAATTTGTGACCTGCGGCGGAGTCAGTCTGCAGAGCATAGACATGAGTACCATGCAGAGCAAGGTCTGCAGAAACCTATACTTTGCCGTCGAGGTGCTGGACATCGATGCCATAACCGGCGGTTATAACCTGCAATGCGCCTGGACAACAGGGTATGTTGCTGGTTTACTGCAAGATTAATCTACAATGCATTTATTTCATTTTTATTTGTTTTTTATGTTATTTATTTCTAACATTGTGTTAGATTTATTTAACTAATAATTTATCATTATGAAAAAGTCGTTAATTGTTTTCATCGTATCAGGACTTGTTTTAATATCTGCAGGTCTCTGTTTTTTTACATCGGCTAATAAGTTCAATCCGGTTGATTTATTACAGTTCGGAGTTATTTTGCTGATTGTTGGTTTTGCTCTTTTTGTCGGATTCAAACGATTACGCAATGTTAAACGTGGTGAACCGGTCGAAGATGAATTATCAAAAAAAATACTCCAAAAGACAGCAGCAATTTCGTATTATGTCTCACTTTATATTTGGGTATTTTTAATTTTTCTGAAAGACAGGGTTAAAATTGACACAGAAGAGTTACTTGGATTTGGCATTTTAGCTATGGCCGTAACCTTTGGAATCTCCTGGTTAATATTAAATTTTAAAGGCTTAAGGAATGACTAATAAAATTAAGGAATTTAGGGCCCGACATAATTTAACTCAGGATGAACTCGCTAAAAAAGTGAATGTCCGCAGAGAAACAATAGTGTTTTTAGAAAAAAACAAATATAATCCCTCTTTAAAACTTGCTTATGACTTAGCTAGTGTTTTCTCGGTAAAAATTGAAGAAATTTTTATTTTTGAATAATTTATTGATCATTAATAATAGAACTGATAATAAGAATACTGTCGGGGAAGATCTGCGAATACCTCTATTTTGCCAGCGGGGTTGTGAACATCGAAGCCATAACCGGAAGATACAACCTGTAATGCGCCTTGGCAATACCTGATTATTTATTAAATATATATAGTGAAATTTAGCTATGATTAATGCATGGTGTGCGTCCAGTTAATCCTTACTCCATTCAAAAGAAGAATCAATATGTTAAGAATATTTGATTTTCTTTACAAAAGAGCCTATATTCGTAAAGAAATACTAAAATTCTTTACATAATGAAAAGCGAAGAATGGACATTGGCAGAATTACCCCTAAAAATTGATATTGAAAGTAAACGGGTTTTAAAATCGTTACCATCAGCACACGCTTCTTTGGCTGAACTAAAAGGAATTGCCTCTGCAATCCCGAATCAAACAATTCTATTAAATACACTTGGCTTGCAAGAAGCCAAAGATAGTTCTGCAATAGAAAATATTATTACCACCCACGACGACTTGTATAAATCGGAACTTAATCTTAATAGCTTTAACTCGTTAAATGCGAAGGAAGTACAAAACTATATCTCTGCTCTGAAAAAGGGATTTGAACTTATCGGGAGAAATGGCATTCTTACAATTAGAGTAATTCTTGAAATCCAGCAAGTGCTTGAGAACAATAATGCAGGTTTCAGAAAACTACCGGGTACTGCACTTAAAAATTCAATATCGGGAGATATAATTTATACTCCACCTCAAGATTATGCAGAAATTATGAGGTTAATGAATAATCTGGAGAATTTCATCAATGAGAATGCATTGTGTGATTATGACCCTTTAGTAAAAATGGCTATTATTCACTATCAGTTTGAAAGCATCCATCCATTCTACGATGGTAATGGCAGAACTGGCAGGATAATTAATATTTTGTATCTTATTATTCAAGGACTTCAAAATCTTCCTATTCTATACCTGAGTAACTACATAATTAAAAATAAATCTGACTATTACAGATTATTACAAGAGGTTAGAGAAAATAATAATTGGGAAGAATGGTTGCTTTTTATTATTAATGGAGTTGAAACTACCTCAAAAGAAACAATTTCGTTAATTATCCAAATACGAGATTTAATGATGCAATTTAAACATCGCATAAGGGATAACTATAAGTTTTACAGTCAGGACCTATTAAACAATTTATTCCAACATCCTTATACAAAGATAGAATTCATTGTCAGGGATTTAAACGTTTCTAGAATTACTGCAGCTAATTACTTGAATAAACTTTCTGAAGATGGTTTGTTAAGAAAAGAAAAGTTAGGCACCGGAAATTATTATATTAATCAACCATTGTTTGAACTTTTAACTAAACGATGACTAATTCATAGTTGGAAAAACCTATTCTAAATGACGTCAGGAAATGAATTCAACTACTGAAATCCAATTATCAAAAACCATTTGTAATGTTTTACTTATCTGCGGAATAGCGTCACCGTTACTGTATATCTTTCCCTATATTGGCTGTTTTAATGTGGAAAGAATACAGTTATTTCTTCCAAACTGTAAGTGAGCTGATTGCATTCAATGTCCCTACAAGACTATGCTAGATATATTGATTGATAAACTAAAAAATGATACCAAGAATTGGGATAAATTCCAGAATTTTTTTGTGGAAACAGAAATAAATTCTAAAACCACCTTGTTGCAGGAGGGTGAAATTGCCAATCACATCTACTTTATAAAAAAAGGGTGTTTACGACTATGGTTCAATAAAGATGGCAAGGACATAACTTTGCAATTCTTTTTTGAAAATCAGGCTGTTGCTTCAATTGAAAGCTTTTTAAGTAACAAACCCAGCATGTTTACTATTGAAAGCATAGAACCGACAGTAATAATTTCACTTCATAAGGACAATTTTGCCAGGCTCCTGCAGCTTTTTCCTGATCTAAAAGATGGTTTTCAAGAGATAATGTATCGGCGCTTTAGAAACTACGCCTCACTTTTCCTTTCCCGAATCAAAGATACACCTCAGGAACGCTATAATGATTTAATTATCAATTATCCGGAAATAATCAAACGGGTACCTCAACATTATATAGCGTCTTATCTTGGTATTACACCCATTTCATTGAGCAGGATAAGAAACAGGAGATAACTGCATTTCTTAACAATTGTTATCTTTCCAATGCTTCCCTGCTAAGCATATTTGCATAAAAAAGACAATGAACGTACAACTTGACAAAAGAAAATGTAAAGCGTGCTGGAAATGCATAGAGGAATGTCCCAACTCGGTAATAAACAAAGTAGACCTGCCCTGGCACAAGCATGCGGTGATTGTTGAACCGGACAAATGCAGCGGTTGCCTGAAATGTGTAAGAGCATGTCAATACGGAGCTCTGTCCCACACCGGTAAAACCACACATTATCGCTCACCTGTAATCTATCTGTTGGCTTTTTTTGGTTTGTTAATGATTATCTCGGGGTTGGTTCTTCAAGTGGGATTTCATATGGGTAGTGGAGGTGGACAGCATGAACATACCAGAGAAATTGACACATTGAGTACTGTTTGGGGAATAATCTATCCAGACTGGTCTTCGATTCATAAGATTACCATTATTATATTTTCGTTACTTATGATCATTCATATCAAAAATCACTGGTGTTGGTATAAGAGAGTCGTTTCAAGACATTTAATACACAAAAACAAGCAAGTGATAACATTATCTATTTTCTTTTTATTAGTTGCAATAACAGGTTTTGTTCCATGGTTCATTGATTTATCAGGTAACTCTGCTGTCACAAGATTGATTTTTATAGAATTCCACGATAAACTTTCTTTAATTTTAGTTATTTATCTTATTTTGCATATTATTAAAAGAAGAAGATGGTTTATGCAGTAATATTCGATATGGACGGTGTGGTGATTGACAGCAACCCATATCACAAAATCGGATGGACACGTTTTTTGAATAAAAAAGGGGTAGCCGTTAATGATGAGATCTTTAAAAACTTGATTTTTGGCACAACAGGAGATGAGGCTATAAAAATACTCCTGCAGAAGGATCTTACTCAGGAAGAGGTAGATATTTATAGTTATGAAATAGATGCAGAGTATCGGAACACTATAATGCAGTTGAGTTGTGTCGATCCTGTAACAGGATTAGTTGAATTTTTGAAATCGATTAAATTATCGGGGCATAAAATTGCATTAGCAACCTCTGCTCCTTCGGAAAACGTAGATTTAATATTAAATAAACTAGGCATATACGAGTTTTTCGACTTGATAGTTGATAAGACACAAATATTAAGAGGAAAACCTAACCCGGAAATTTACAATACCACCGTTAGTAAGTTATCTGTAGATAAGGGTAACTGTGTTGTTTTCGAAGACTCCATATCAGGTATTATGTCGGCAAAAGGGGCAGGAATAACAGTAATTGGAGTTGAAACAAGTCATAGCAGGGAAGAACTGATTCAGGCAGGAGCATCATTGACAATACAAGATTTTACCGGAATGACAATTTACAGAATAACAGAACTAATTATGGATAAATCAATTAATAAGCAATGGTAATCCTCAGAAACCTCAATACAGAAAACGAGTACAAGTCTAGAATAAACAAGGCTATTGACTATATAGAGGCCAATCTGGAGAAGCCGTTAACTTTGGATGAACTGGCGTCGGTTGCCAATTTCTCAAAATTCCATTTTCATCGGATTTTTCTGGCCCACACAGGTGAAACACCTTTTCAATTCATACTTCGTCTGCGTCTGGAAAAAGCAGCGTCATTACTTATTCTTAACCACAATAAGAGCATTACGGAAATTTCATCTGAAGTAGGATTTATGGATGTTTCTGTTTTTTCCCGGAATTTCAAGAATTATTTTCACATATCTGCATCACTTTACCGAAGAGCTAATCATGAAAAAAGCAATTTAAGTCAACTGGAAAGCAACAGGCAACAATTGGGAGAAGGCTCCTTCATTTACCTTTGTCGCAATTCAAACACACTTAAATGGAGGACAGATATGAAACAAAACAAAAGTCTGGAAGTCAAGGAACTTCCAACAATGACAGTTGCCTATGTAAGGCATACCGGCCCATACAAGGGCGACGATAAACTATTTGAGATCCTGTGGGGGAAAATCTGCGCATGGGCAGGAGCCAGAGGATTAATGCAACAGCCCAATCTTCAGTTTCTGACAGTTTATCACGATGACCCTAACATAACTATCGAAGATAAACTAAGAATGAGCGTCTGTGTCACAGTTCCTGCCGAGACAAAAGTAAGCGGAGAAATTGGCAAAATGGAGATTGAAGGTGGAAAATACGTTGTTGCTCGTTTTGATATTGCTGCAAATGAATTTACCGATGCCTGGCAGTGGGTTTATGGTCAATGGTTTCCATCAAGCGGATTTCAGCCGGGAGATGGTCCGTGTCTGGAAATCTACCCTGAAGAACCTAAGGATGGCAGATTCATTGTAGATATCTGTGTCCCGGTAAAACCTATTTAAATCTTTTTTAAAATAATTATGGAACAAATCTTCTCTCTTGACAAAATCAGTTTTGACACAATATTTGAGACTTTTAACCTGGCTTTTGGTGATTACGAAATTCAGATTGACAAAAACGAACTCAAGACAATGTTAACACGAAGAGGATTTGTTCCGGAATTATCTTTCGGTGCATTTGTTAACGACAGGCTCGTCTCCTTTACACTTAATGGTATTGGCACTCCCAACGGAGTAAAGACAGCCTACGATACCGGTACCGGTACAATCAAGGAGTACAGGGGAAAAGGACTGGCTTCCAGAATATTCACATATTCCCTTCCGTTTCTTAAGGATGCAGGTATCTCGCAGTATCTTTTAGAGGTTCTGCAGCATAACGACAAGGCTGTTTCGGTATACAGAAAGCTTGGATTTGAGACAACACGGGAGTTCAACTACTTCAAGCAAAACGGTGCAGAGATACTGCAATCCGCTAAAGTGCTTAACCCGAAATATTTCATAAAGCAAACAGACCTGAGGAGTCAAAAACAAATGGCCGGTTTTATGGATTTTGAGCCATCATGGCAGAACAGTTTTGAAGCCATAGGCAGATGCCTGAATGATTTTATGATACTTGGAGCTTATACAGGAGATAACCTGGTAGGTCATTGTATTTTCGAACCTGTATCAGGTGATCTGACCCAGATAGCGGTAAGCAAAAGTCATCGAAGAGAGGGCATAGCATCTGCTCTGCTGGAAGAGGCTCTTAAGCACAACAAGCACGACTCCGTAAAAGTAGTTAATACAGAAATCTCTTGTAATTCAATTACTTCATTTATTGAATCAAACAATATTCCGTTACTGGGAAAACAGTTTGAAATGATCAGACAACTCTAGTACTTCTTGAATACCGTTGTTGAGGTATGGCCCCCAAACCCGAATGTATTGTTTATTGCAACCTTTACATCGGTTTCATTAGCCTTTAACGGAGTTAGATCCAGTTGAGAATTTATCGCAGGGTCAATATCATTCAGATTGATTGTCGGAGGAATAACATTGTTCTCTATTGCCTTGATGCAGGTAATGGCCTCAATTACCCCAGCAGCTCCCAGAAGATGGCCGGTCATGGATTTTGTTCCGCTGATATGAATTTTATCCAGACAATTACGGAAAACTTCCTCTATTGCCTTGCATTCGCTTATATCCCCAAGTGGGGTTGATGTTGCATGAGCGTTAATATAATCAACATCTTCAGGTTTAAGTCCGGCATCTGTCAAGGCACTCTCCATTGCCAGAATTGCTCCCAGACCATCGGGATGGGTTGCAGTAATATGATAGGCGTCTGATGCAGCTCCATATCCTGCAAGTTCGCAATAGATCCTGGCACCCCTCTGTATGGCGTGTTCCAGTTCCTCTACCATAAGCACTCCTGCTCCCTCTCCTGCCACAAAACCATCACGCGTCCTGTCAAACGGACGAGAAGCAGTTTCTGGTGTGTCATTTAAAGTAGACAAGGCCTTAATAGAATTAAACCCTCCAATTGCAGAGTGTGCAATGGATGCTTCGGCTCCTCCTGCGAGTACTATATCTGCCCGTCCCATCCTTATCAGATCCATTGCACTTCCAATTGCATTATTGGACGATGCACATGCCGAGGACATGGAATAACTGATACCATGCAGTCCGTATCTTATTGATATCTGGCCGGCAGCAATATTGGATATCATTTTTGTTATAAAGAAAGGGCTGAACCTCGGGATCATTTTATTATCTGCAAAATTCAGTATCTCCTCCTCAAAAGTCATCAATCCACCTATACCGGTTGCCAGAATCACCCCTATTTTGTTCAAGTCGCATTTTGTCAGATCCAAGTCTGAATCTTTCATGCACTCCTCGGCTGCTGCTATTGCATACTGAGTGTAAAGATCCATTTTCCTTACCTCCTGCTTTTCCATATATTTCAACGGATCAAAACCTTTGACCTCGCATGCAAATTTTGTCCTATGATTTGTTGTATCAAATTTTGTTATTGCCGCGGCTCCACTTTTCCCATTTACCAGATTATTCCAATAATCTGTAACATTATTCCCTAAAGGAGTTACAGCACCTAATCCTGTTATTACTACTCTTCTCATATTGATTATTTTAAACTTATTATAGTTTGACACAAGTTTTTATAGTCCATTTTATCCATCACTCTCGAAACCTGCAGGCTTGCTACCATACCCGATAAAATAATAAACGCCTTGCTCTGTGGGTCCTCATCAAAAACAAACAGTTTTTTTTCTTTGCCTGTGACAAGGATATCTGTCAGCCACTTCAGGATTATTTCGGTCATCCTTTTCAGTTCCGTTTTTGTTGTTTCATTTAATGTATTAAAATCAGAAGCAAGAGAACCAATTATACACAGTTTCTGTTCTCTGTGACTCTTAAGATAGATTTTTACAAACGTATCAAGTTGCTGTCTTTCATTAAACCCATGACTGTGCATATTCTCCAGCATCTCCTCAAAACGCTGGATATTTGTCTTGACGATGCTCGTTCCAAGATTTTCTTTTGTAGGGAAATAATAGTGGATGGCCGCATTTTTTATTCCTAATTCGGCCGAAATATCCTGATAGCTAAAAGCATTGTACCCCTTGGAGCGAATCAGATTTTCTCCTAATTCTATTATCTTTTCTCGAGTTACAGACATTTTATCATGATTTTGTGTCGGTACAAATATACTTACTAATAAGTAAGTTCCAAAAATAAAAAAAAGTTTGTACTTTTAATGCACTATATATTTTGTCTATGTTGATTAAAGATCTTAAAAACTGTGAAGAGTTCATAGCTGGTGACGATACAATCCTAAGGGTGCTTCTGCGCCCCGATAAAGAGAGTCCGGACATCAGATACAGTCTTGCCCATGCTGCTGTAAAGCCCGGAAAAACCACACTTAAGCACATACTTACTACATCTGAAGTCTATTATATTCTTTACGGAAAAGGGATAATGCATATAAATGAAGAGTCAGAGCCCGTAGGTCCCGGCCAGGCAATTTACATTCCTCCATTTGCAAAGCAGTGCATTACTAATTCAGGAGATACCGACCTTATGTTCATCTGCATTGTCGACCCTGCCTGGCGTGCAGAAAATGAGTTAATTACAGATAAACAAACTTGAGTATGAGAATTTCGCTGCTATTTATATTGCTTTTAGTTGGATTATCTTCATATGGTCAGAAAAAACAGGTTTGTTTTACCTTTGATGACCTGCCGGTTGTAAGTTATGGTAAAAATGATTCTTGTTATCAAAGAAATCTGACTAACAAATTAATACAAACATTAAAAAGGTACAGGATACCGGCAATAGGTTTTGTAAATGAGAGAAAATTATATGAAAACGGCAAACGAAACCCGTTTCAGGTTAAT
>CAZREC010000018.1:0-33276 GCA_964599025.1 uncultured Muribaculaceae bacterium
CAGCGGTGATTTTTTTATTACGAAAGATTTGTGTATCTTGGAAAATATTAAAAAAAACTATTTGAGACTTTACATCAAAAATATGGTTTGCATCCGCTGCAAAATGGTAGTGAAATCCGAACTTGAAAAACTTGGACTGCATTATTCTATTGTAGAACTAGGAGAAGTTGAAATTAAGGAGAACATAGACTCTGTTCAGAAAGATGCCTTGAATTCTGCCCTTAAAAAATCCGGCCTTGAGCTGATGAACGACAAAAAGAATGTACTGATTGAGAAAATCAAGAACATCATTATAGAAGTTGTCCATTATTCAGAAGAGGATCTTAAGATAAACCTGTCTGACCACATCAGCAAAAAACTGTGCCACGATTATACATATCTCGCCAATCTTTTTTCCGAAGTCACTGGCACAACTATAGAAAAATTCTTTATTGCCCATAAAATTGAACGGGTAAAGGAGCTGCTGGTTTATGATGAGCTGTCTCTGACAGAGATTGCTTACAGGATGAATTACAGCAGTGTGGCACATCTTTCCAACCAGTTCAGGAAGGTCACCGGCCTGACACCATCACATTTCAAGGAGCTTAAGCACAAGCCCCGCACTCTGCTTGAAAATCTGTGAATGATGTAACTCTTCCCAAGAGTTATGTAACACTTTTCCATACATAAGAGATTAAGTTTGTGACACTATTTTTATAGTGCATAAGTTATTTGCGTAACCGATCAAATGTGTGAATAATGTAACTTATTTATAAACTTTTGTAACACAAAAGGGCCGGAAACATGAGACCTTTATATCATAATCTTTAGCAATTAATAAGTCATTCAAAATGGGAAGTTTACTTTATATCATCGCAGTAATATTAGTCATTGCATGGTTGATCGGATTGGTTGGATTCCATGCCGGGGGCATTATCCACATACTGCTTGTTATTGCATTAATAGCAATAATATTGAGAGTCATTCAGGGAAGAAGGTATCGTTAATAAAAAATAAAATCATGAGTTTAGGTAAAGTGTTGTTAGGCACATTGGCAGGAGTTGCCATAGGTGCAATGTTAGGAGTATTATTCGCTCCGGAAAAGGGATCTGTCACTCGTAAGAAAATTTCCAGCAAGGGAGATGATTATGCCGATTCATTAAAGGATAGGTTTAATGAATTTGTAGATGGTATGACCGAAAAATTCGAAGAGGTAAAAGAGTCCGTAAAGGAGAAGGTTGAGGAAGAGGTTAAGAAAGAGAAGTCAGCAATGAGTTAATGTTATTCGAAATGGAAGAGCAAGCAAATATCCTGGAGTCCCTTTTGGGAAGAGCAGAAGAATACGGTAAAACAAGCCTTGAGTTGTTCAAACTTAAAGCTCTGGACAAAACATTGGGTGTTGTATCCTCAATCATATCGCGTACAGTTGCCTTTGTATTTATTTTCACGTTCTTCCTGATTGGGACGATAGGAGTTGCTTATCTGCTGGGCGATGCCCTTGGGAAGTTGTGGTTAGGATTCTTTATTGTAGCTGCTTTCTATGGCATTATAGGGTTTGTTCTCTATTTCCTGCTGAACAACCGTATGAAAAGGCTATTTAGTGATTTTCTTATTAAACAGGTTTATAAATAGAGGAATATGCAAAAAATAACTTCCACCGCCGGGCTAAAGGAGGCAATCACACAACTTAGCTATGAGCATGCTCTTCAGGGGGAATTGTTAAAGGAACAATTCAGCATTACCGTGGACAGGCTAAGACCGGTAAACTTACTAAAAGATACGTTCAAGGATGTTGTCGAATCACCCGATCTCATAAGTAATGTAATTAACACTTCGTTGGGCCTGGCAGCAGGTTACCTTACAAACAGAGTATTTGTAGGTTCTCACGGCGGTCTTCTGAAAAGACTTCTGGGAAACATTATACAGATGGGGGTTACAACTGTAATTGCAGTTAATCCCGATGTTGTCAAGTCTTTTGGAATGAAAATACTACAGACAATTTTGAGTAATAGGGCAAAGAAATAATTATCAGATCTTACTATGGAAAAAGATTATAACTTGCCGTTTTATGTAAAGGCATCACTTTTTTTTGTGGGGTTCTATGCTTTGATATCTATGCTTTCAATAGCACAGGGAATAATCATACCTCTTATCTTCTCAACTTTCTTTGCCATAGTTTTGCATCCTGTTGTGCATCTGTTGGAGCGCATGAAAATCAACAGAGTTGTCGCCATTGCCATTGCTCTTATTATGAGCTTAGTTATTATTGCGAGTCTTGGAACATTTCTGGTTTCACAAGCTGCAACATTCAGCGATTCATGGCCAATTCTTGTCGAGAAATTTACAGAGCTGGTCAATCAATCCATAAGCTGGGCGTCAGGCTATTTTAATATAAGTTCAGAAAAAATAATTGACTGGATAGCAAAATCCAAGGGTGAGGTAATGAATATAAACAGCACCTCTATAGGAAATACTCTGGTTTATGTTGGCAGTGGGGTGTTCGGGCTTATTCTCATACCCGTTTACATTTTTATGATACTGTTTTATCAGCCTCTTATTCTGGAATTCTTCCGGAGACTCTTCGGTTCAGATAACCGTAAAGAGGTAAGCGCAATAATAACAGAGACAAAAACCGTTATTCAGCGATACATCTCGGGCCTGTTTATAGAGGCTATTATAATTGCAACCATGAATTCTACCGTTCTTCTTATTTTAGGTATCGAATATGCAATTCTACTCGGTGTGATTGGTGCACTGCTCAATGTAATTCCGTATATAGGAGGTATTGTTGCTGTCGCTTTGCCCATGATTATTGCACTGGTAACCAAATCATCGGCATGGTACGCTGTTTATGTTCTGGCAGGTTATTATTTCATTCAGCTTGTAGACAATAATTACATTGTTCCCAAAATAGTGGCCTCAAAAGTTAAAATCAACGCACTGGTCTCAATTATAGTGGTTTTCGCATTTGGTGCGCTTTGGGGAATTCCCGGAATGTTTGTCTCAATACCTCTTACAGCAATCATAAAAGTGATTTTTGACCATATTGAACCATTAAAACCTTGGGGATTTTTGCTGGGCGATACAATGCCGTCTTTTACAGATATAAAATTTCATCTGACTAAAAAGGCAAAGAAATGAATCAGGGGAATTCAACGGTCGTAGTGTTCCGGGATTTTTTCCGGGAAGTGGGTCAGTTAGCAAGTTTCTCTATAAAATTTTTCAGACAGGTTCTTGTTCCACCCTACGAATTCGATGAATTAGCCAAACAGTCATATATTGTGGGGTTCAAATCCCTGCCTCTTGTAGGAATAACAGGATTTATAATGGGTATGGTCCTCACAATTCAATTAAGACCAACTCTGGCAGATTTTGGTGCTGAGTCGTGGCTGCCTGCAATGGTGGCCCTCTCAATGATAAGAGAGATAGGACCGGTAATTACGGCACTTATCTGCGCAGGCAAGGTGGGCTCAGGCATAGGAGCAGAAATTGCCTCGATGAAGGTAACGGAACAGATTGATGCCATGGAGGTTTCCGGCATTAATCCATTCAAGTACATTGTAGTGACAAGAATAGTTGCCACAACTCTTATGATACCGTTACTGGTGATTTTCTCTGATTTCATCGCTCTCATCGGTTCTTTCGTTGCTGTAAATATTAAATCGGACGTAAGTATAAGTCTGTTTGTTTCTCAGGTTTTTGATTCCCTTGACTTCATGGATATTGTTCCCTCGCTTATTAAAGCTTTGTTCTTTGGATTTTTTATTGGTTTGATTGGCTGTTACAAAGGGTATACATCTACAAACGGTACCGAAGGTGTTGGGGCATCCGCAAATTCTGCTGTCGTTATTGCCTCTTTGCTGATCTTTATTATAGACATGATAGCCGCACAGATTACAAGCTTATTTACTTAATATAAAATGGAAACTGCGAATACCAGTAATTACGAGGTAGAAGTCAGACACCTCCAGATATCTTTCGGCAAGGATGATGTCCTCACGGACCTTAACCTCACGCTTAAAAAAGGTGAAAATCTTGTGGTACTGGGCAAATCCGGAAGCGGGAAGTCTGTTCTCATAAAATGCATTATCGGGTTAATAAATTCAGATGAGGGAACTATTCTTATTCAGGGCAATAACATCTCGGACCAGGATGACAAGACATTAAACCTTATAAGAAGCAAGGTGGGATTTCTTTTCCAGAGTGCGGCACTATATGACTCTATGACAGTGAGAGAGAATCTTGAGTTTCCACTTCGAAGACAAAACATGGTCAAAGGTAAAAAGCTGAACACTCTGGTAGAAGATGCTCTTGAAAATGTGGGCCTCTCAGATGTGATTGACAAGATGCCTTCTGAATTATCGGGTGGAATGAGGAAAAGAGTAGCTCTTGCAAGGACACTTATCCTAAAACCGGAAATCATGCTTTATGACGAACCTACAACAGGACTGGATCCTATTACATCAAACGAGATAAGCTCACTGATTGTGCATATACAAAAAAAATATAAGACATCTTCCATTATAATTACCCACGACATTGCCTGCACAAAGAGTGTAGCCGACAGGATAATTGTGATACGCGACGGAGTTTGTTCTGCAGAGGGAACTTACAAGGAGCTGGAAAATTCCCCTGACCAGTGGATAAGATCCTTCTTTTTATAAAACAACTAATAAGGTAATCTAATGAAAAAAGAGACAGGTAACAAGATGAGGCTGGGAATATTTATTTCAGCCGGATTGGCATTATTGATAGCCGGAATCTATCTGATAGGCAGCAAACAGCAGCTATTCAGCAATACCTTCTGTATAAGCGGCATTTTCAAGGATATAAACGGATTGCAGATAGGTAACAATGTGAGACTCTCCGGAATTAATATAGGTGTAGTCGGGAATATTGAAATAATTGCTGATACAGCTGTGAGAGTGGATATCATTATTGAGGAAAAGGCCAGGAAATTCATCAAGAAAGACTCTAAGGCAAATATTGGTTCCGAGGGACTTATGGGAAGCAAAATGCTGATTATAATCCCGGGCACTTCCGGCAAAAAAATGATACAAGAGGGTGATTTTATAGAAACCACTGCTCCTGTAAACATCGATAACATATTACTTAATCTCGAAATCGCCAGCATAAACGCTATAGACATAACTGACGACCTCTCTGCCATAATGCTCAACATACGTTCAGGTAAGGGTGCCATAGGAAAGATCTTCATGGACTCCACATTTGCAAGAACGGTAGACGATGCTCTTGTAAATGTAAAAGAGGGGGCAGGTGGCTTTAAACAGAATATGGATGCTGTCAGTCATAATTTTCTTTTAAGAGGATTCTTAAAGAAGAAGGAGAGGGAGAAGGAAAGGGAGAGGGAGAAAAAAGAGAAGGAGAGGGTAAAAGGCAATGTAAAATAGGCAATGTGGGAATGTTGTAACTTATTTCCAAAGTTGTGTAATGCTTTTCTACCCCAGTATAATCACCTTTATATATAATCATTTATACAAAAAAATGGACACAACACAAAGAAAAAACGGTGATACCTTTAAGATCACCGGAAACTGGAATAACCAGTCGAAACAACTTAAAGACATCTTTCGCAATAAACACAAATGGCTTTTAATGTTACTCCTGCCATTTTTGTTATGGAATTGCGAAAAGGATGACTACACAGGAGAAACTAAAGGCATATGCCCCGAAGTTGTTTCTGTAAATCCCGCAAACGGTGCGACAGGAGTAGCTGCCAGTCAGCTTGTATCTGCCACATTCAACGTTAATATGGCCCCGGCCACAATAAACACAACAACATTTTTATTAAAGCAAGGCACAACTGCGGTTACCGGAACAATAACGTATTCCGGAAAAACGGCTGTATTCACACCAAGCGTATATCTGCTTGCGAACACAACCTACACAGGAACCATTACCAAAGGATCGAAGGACCCGGCGGGCAATGCCCTTGAAGCCGACTATGTATGGAGTTTCACTACAGGAAGTGCCCCTCTGGTAATTTCCACCGATCCTGTGAATCTTGCAACTAATGTAGCCCCCGGCAAAATTATTACAGCAACATTCAACAGAGTAATGGATCCATTAACAGTCAACTTAACGACATTTGTCTTAAAACAAGGATTGACTCCTGTTGCCGGAACGGTAACTTATTCCGGTGTTACTGCCACCTTCACTCCTACTGTGGCTCTGGCTTCAAATGCAGTATTTACTGCCACAATAACAACGGGAGCTAAAGATGCTTCAGGAATGAGACTTGCGAGTGACTATTCATGGAGTTTCACTACTGGTACAGCACCACTTGTTATCTCTACCGACCCCGCAAACCTTGCAATAAATGTAAGTCTTGGCAAAGTAATCACTGCTACTTTTAACAAGGATATGAATCCTGCAACTGTAACCCTCACAACATTTGTTGTAAAACAGGGGTTGATTCCGGTTACTGGTGTAGTTACATATTCAGGAATGACAGCTACATTTACCCCTGTTGTTAACCTGACATCCAATACCGTATATACGGCTACAATAACCACAGGAGCAAAAGATGCGTCCGGAAACGGTCTTTCAAGTGATTACATCTGGAGCTTCACAACAGGAACAACTCCACTAGTGATTTCTACTGATCCGGCAAATAATGCTATTAATGTTCCTTTGAGCAAGATTGTTACAGCAACATTCAATAAGTCTATGAATCCTGCAACAATAAGCACAACTACTTATGTTTTAAGAAAAGGAACAGTGATTGTTCCAGGCTCTGTAACCTACACAGGAACAACAGCATCATTTACTCCAACTGCAATTCTGGAAGCCGGCACCTTATATACAGCAACCATTACCACAGGAGCAAAGGATGCTTCAAATGTTGCACTTACAGCAGATTACACCTGGAGTTTCACTACCGGTACAATACCAACGGTAATATCAACCGATCCTGCAAATCTTGCGACAAATGTATCTCTGAGCAAAATTGTAACAGCCACATTCAGCAAGCTTATGGATCCGACAACTATAAACAACACTACCTTCTTGTTAAAGCAAGGTGTTAACGTTGTGCCAGGAATAATAAGCTACCTTGGAACAACTGCTTATTTTGTACCAACCTACCCGTTTGTTGAGAGTACTGTTTACACAGCAACTATAACAACCGGTGCCAAAGGCTCAATGGGAAATCCACTTGAGAATAATTACACATGGA
Source organism: uncultured Muribaculaceae bacterium (assembly GCA_964599025.1). Lineage (GTDB taxonomy): Bacteria > Bacteroidota > Bacteroidia > Bacteroidales > UBA932 > Bact-08. Next base: position 7,178 of record CAZREC010000018.1, read on the forward strand.
GCTTCACAACAGGAGCACTTCCAATGGTTATCTCTACTGATCCGGGAACCAATGCAACGGATGTACCACTGAACAAGGTTATCAAGGCCATATTCAGTAAAGATATGGATCCACTGACAATACTTCCGGAAAATTTCATTGTCAAACAAGGTCTTAATATTATTCCCGGTACAGTTTCAACTGTGGGCAATACCACTACTTTTACTCCAACCGCTAATTTAACAGCAAACAAAGAGTACATAGTAACCATTACTGCAGGAGTCAAGGATGCTACAGGCAATCCTATGGCAAATGATTATATCTGGGGATTTACCACAGGTGCCCCTCCTATTGTGATTTCCACCGATCCGGTAAATAATGAAACAGATGTCTTCCTGGAGAAGAAAGTAACTGCAACATTCAGCAAAGTGATGAATCCTTCAACTATTAATTCAACAACTTTCTTAGTTAAAAAAGGAACAACCGTCATTGCAGGAACTGTATCATACACAGGAAGCACAGCCAAATTCACACCTTTCGGCAATTTTGTGCCAAATTCAGTGTATACAGCAACTATAACAACAGGAACCAGAGATGCAGCAGGTAATCAGCTTGCCGCCGATTATGTCTGGAACTTCACTACAGGCAACCTAGCAGACGTGATCCTTCCAAGGATAATTTCTACGGATCCTGTCAATCTGGCGACTAACGTTCCACTGAATAAAACAGTAACGGTTCTGTTCAGCGAACTGATGAATCCTTTGACAATTAACTCTACAACATTTACTCTAAAACAAGGAGCAACAACAGTCCCGGGAAACATTACTTATAATGGTATGACTGCCACTTATGACCCAACAGGTAATCTGTTATCCGGAACCACTTATACTGTTAAGGTAACTATAGGAGCCAAGGATCTTGCAGGTAATGCATTGATTGCCGACTACACCTGGACATTCACCACTGTGGCACCGGCAGGTCCCGGTATCATAGACCTGAGGTCTGCAGGAGTCTTTGCAATTCTTGCCGGTTCCGGAGTGACAAGTACAGGAGCCACAATAATCAATGGTGATCTTGGAACCAGTCCCACTGGTACAATTAACGGATTTCCTCCGGGAATTGTGAACGGATTGATCCAGGCTGCGAATCCTATAGCAGATCAGGCGAAACTTGACCTTACCCAAGCATTTAACGATGGTATGGGAATGTCTCTCAACGTAATCAGCTTACCTGGAAACCTTGGTGGACTAACACTTTACCCCGGATTATATTCAAATTCAACTTCTGTTTTGATATCCGGCGGAAATCTTACTCTTGATGCACAAGGCGATGCTAACGCAACGTTCGTACTCAAAATGGGTTCTACACTAACAACCGGTCCGGGATCTCAGATAATTCTGAGTGGAAATGCACAAGCCAAGAACATATTCTGGATTGTAGGAACATCTGCAACACTTGGAACAACATCAATTTGTTATGGGAACATACTGGCCGACCAGTCGATTTCTCTTAACACCGGTGCCGTTCTGAACGGCAGAGCATTGACTCGTATAGCTGCGGTTACACTGCAAGCCAATATTGTAACCAAACCATAATTATAAATGAATAATTTTATGTTACGCAAAATATTTGTCCTTACGTTGATATTGATAGGTATATCCTCAATGTCACAGGCACAGGAGAGTAAACGACCTCAGCCAAAGATTTGGTTCGGCGTCTCAGGTGCCGCAAATCTGAACTTCTACTCTGGTACAACTCAAATGCTGAACTCCACAGTAACAGCTCCCGGAGCTTTTCACAATGGATTTGGAGTTGCACCTTATGCATCCATTTTACTTGAATACAGGCCAACACCTGTAGTAGGCTTTATGTTGAATTTAGGTTATGATAGCCGGAGTGGTAAATTCAGGCAGGTTATGGCTCCATGTAACTGTCCCGCAGATCTCAGAACAATGATAAGTTATCTCTCGGTTGAGCCTAGCTTACGCATATCTCCATTTGCATCTGGCCTCTACATGTATATAGGTGGCGGATACAGCAGAAACATCGGCAAATCCTTTATTTACCAACAAGAGTTACAGACAGATAAAGAAGGGGACTTCAGTAATATGAGAAAAGACAAGATTTCCGGCCATATTGGTATCGGCTACGACATTCCTGTCTCCTCTTCCACAAGTCTTGCTCAGGTGACAATTTCACCATTTGTTTCATACTCCCCGTACTTTGGACAACACCCCCGTTCTGTAGAGAGCTGGTCGGTGAGCACCCTGAGAGCCGGTATTGCAATAAAATTCGGCAAGGCGCGTCGCGCTGCTGCTGTTGTTCCTCCACCTGCTCCTTATATTGCTCCTGCTCCTGTTGTTATTGTAAAGGAAATTCTGTTTACAATTGAAACACCTGTAAGGGTTCCTGTAAGGCGAGTAGTAAAAGAGACGTTCCCGCTCAGGAATTATGTGTTCTTCGATGAGAAATCGACCGAGATTCCTAATCGGTATGTGCTTCTTAAGAGGGAAAATGCGATTAGTTTCAAGGAAGGAATGTTTCAGGAGCCAATACCAAAGGACTTGCCCGGCAGGTCAGGCAGACAGCTTACTGTTTACTACAATATCCTTAATATTCTTGGTGACCGCATGCGGACATATCCAACAGCAGATGTAGTGCTAATCGGAGCATCCGCAGGCAATGGCCCTGAACTAGGCAAGTCATACGCAGAATCAGTTAAGTTGTATTTGGTGGATGTATTTGGAATAAACCCGTCAAGGATTACAACCGAAGGTAGAAACGAACCTATTATAAAGGGAGAACAACCGGGTGGCACTAAATATCTTGCTCTTCTCCGCGAGGGTGACCGCAGGGTAGATATCGTAAGTAATTCACCATTCCTGCTTGCTCCTTTACAGATAACATCTGTTCAGCAGGATCCTGTTGACAGCCGGGTTATTTTTAAAACCGAAGCAGGTTCCAAAGAGTCTCTTAAGACATGGTCTTTGCAGATAATAAATGAAAAAGGTGATATTCAGCATTACGGCCCTTTTACAAGAGCAAATGAAACCGTCTCAGGAAATCTGATTCTTGGTGATCGTTCGGAAGGTAACTTTAAGGTAATAATGCTTGGTGAGACCAAAGAGGGAAACACTATCCGCAGGGAGAGTACACTTCGTCTGGTAAGAAATGAGGCACCAAAAGAGATTGGCCTGCGTTTTAGTATTCTTTTCGACTTTGATAAATCAAAAGCAGTAGTTGAATATGAAAAATTCCTGATTGAGGTTGTGGCACCCCTTGTGCCCGATTATGGAACAGTAATTATTCACGGACATACTGATATTATCGGCGAACCCGATTACAACATGACTTTGTCACAGGAACGTGCCCTTGATGCCAGAACAATTCTCGAAAAGGCTCTTGGAACCGCAGGAAAAAAAGGCGTGAAATTTGAAAGCTACGGGTTTGGTTCAGACGAAAGTTCAGCCCCGTTTGAAAATAAACGTCCTGAAGAACGCTTTTACAACAGGACAGTCATAATAGACATACTCCCTAATAATTAAAATTAATAAAATAAGACCGTCTCAAAACAAAATTTTGAGACGGTCTTTATTTCACTTAAAAAAAATAATATGAAACTAATGAATCTTAATACCGGTATAAATAAAATTGTATTTATCCTGGTAACAGCCTTAATGATACTTCCTCTTAGTGCCTGTGCACAGAATATTAAATTTCTGACATCGGCAGTAGTTCCTGCGGCACAGGGAAATGTCAAGGTAAAGAAAGATGGCAATAAGAACTTTCAGATAAAGATACATATTGATAATCTTGCTGAGCCAAGCCGGCTGACCCCTCCAAAAAGCGCATACGTAATATGGTTGGTAACTGACGAAAAAGTCACCCAAAACATAGGAAAGATAAAGACCTCAACAAATTTTCTATCCAAGAAGCTGACAGCAACATTTGAATCAGTTACAGTGGTGAAGCCTACAAAAATATTTATTACAGCAGAGGTTGATGCCTCTGTTACATATCCTGTTTCGGAGATTATTCTGGAGACTAACTATTTTTAAAAATCACCTATACAAATAAATTAAAAATAAAATGTTATACAAATCATTAGTAAAGAGCCTTTTTGCCGTTGTAATTATTGCATCGTTGGCTCTGTCGGGTTGTGGCGTGACTGTAAGGCAGCACCCGCGTCATGTAAGACATGTAGTTTATGTTCCTGATTACAGAAGAGATTACGAAGTACGCTTCAATAATAACGACCGGAGGATTTCGGAGTTGAGAGAGAGTCAGCATCGCGACAAGATAGTAGTGATTGAGGTGAGAAACAGTAATGCTAAAAGCAGACTTAGAGAATTCAAGGGTCAGAGCAAGCATGAATGGGACGTTTTTAAACATGAACTGGACAGGGATGTAAGGGCTGTGGAAAAATCATTGAAGAAAATTTCGAACAACCATAAACGGAATGGTAAACGTTAAAAAAGAGGGGATAATTCTAAGTAAGACAAATTTAGAATTTGAAAATGAGGGAGTGTTGAATCCCGCCGCTATTCGTGTTGGTGACAGTGTCCATCTGTTCTACAGAGCAGTCAGGCAAGGTAACTATTCCATTATCGGCTATTGCAGGTTGGATGGGCCGCTGACTGTTGCTGAAGGGCGGGATGTTCCTCTCATTACAAGCACTCTTGAATTCGAGTCTCATGGAGTTGAAGATGCGCGTATAGTAAAAATTGACAACCTATACTATCTGACATACACCGGATACGATGGCACAAATGCCCAAGGTGCGCTGGCTACATCAAAAGAGCTTATGCACTTTGTAAAAAAGGGAATTATTGTCCCTCCCATTACTTATGCAGAGTTTGTGTTTCTGGCCGAATCCAACGGTAAGGTTAATGAAAATTATTACCGCAACCACAAGTTCTACTATCAGGAAGCCGATCCTGAGAAAAAAATGATGCTGTGGGACAAGAATGTGATTTTTTTCCCTCGCAGGATTGGCGGAAACCTGGTTTTCCTTCATAGGATAAGACCGGGAATACAGATTGTTTCAGTAAAAAGCATGAAGGACATTACCAAGGAATTCTGGAAGGACTATTTCTTCAATCTGCAGGACCATATTGTTCTTGAACCTTTACATAAACACGAGTCAAGCTACATAGGAGGAGGTTGTCCTCCTATTGAAACAAAACAAGGGTGGTTGCTTATTTACCATGGAGTGGAGAATACCCGGAAAGGATTGGTTTATTCTGCTTGTGCGGCTCTTATGGATCTTAATGATCCTACAAAAGAGATTGGCCGGTTATCATATCCGCTGTTTTCTCCTGAATATGAGTGGGAACTGACAGGAGAGGTGAACAATGTCGTTTTCCCTACAGGTACAGCATTGTTTGGAGAGACACTTTTCATATACTATGGTGCAGCCGATCAACATATAGCATGTGCCTCACTGAATTTGGCAGAATTAATTAAAGAATTGACAATTAATTTAATAAAAGATGAGTAGCAGCCCGGAAATTTTAGTCATAACATCATATCCGCCCAGGGTTTGCGGAATAGCAACATATTCGCAGGATTTGATAACTGCACTGAATAAAAAATTTGGTGAATCATTCTCCATTAAGGTTTGTGCACTTGAAAACGAGTATGAAAAATATGACTATCCCCAGGAGGTGAAGTATATTCTTGATACTTCAGTCTCATCTGAATATTCTGCTCTTGCCCGTCATATAAATCAGAATAAAAAGATTAAGATTGTTCTCATTCAGCATGAATTTGGGTTTTACGAGAATCATGACGAGGATTTTCTTATGATGATGAAAAAGATAAAAAAACCCTTGATATTGGTTTTTCACACAGTTATTCCTCATCCCGGTGAATCGTTGAAGAGCAAGGTGAAAAGTATGATTGATGCAGCTGCTTCAATTATCGTAATGACCAAAGGAGCCTCCCGTATACTTGTAAATGAATATGATACACAGCCACGGAAAATCACTGTCATTGCTCATGGCACCCATCTTGTTCCGCACATTAACAGAAATCTCCTGAAAGAGAAATACCGGTTATCTGGCAGAAAAGTACTCACAACATTTGGTCTGTTAAGCTCCGGCAAAAGTATCGAGACAACACTGGATGCATTGCCCGACATTATAAAAACCAGTCCTGAAGTTATTTTTCTTATTCTTGGAAAGACACATCCAATGGTAATAAAGTCCGAAGGGGAAAGATACCGTAATATGCTTGAAACTAAGGTTACTGATCTTGAACTTCAGGATCATGTAAGATTCATTAACAGCTATCTTGCTCTTCCTGAATTATTGGAGTTTTTGCAACTAACTGACATTTATCTCTTTACCACAAATGACCCAAATCAGGCCGTAAGTGGTACCTTTGTATATGCAATGAGTTGTGCATGTCCTATCATATCAACACCTATTCCTCATGCAGTAGAGGTGCTGACAAAAGATACCGGAATAATAATTGATTTCCGCAATTCACAACAACTGGCAACCGGGGTAAAGAGGTTATTGAATGACGAACCTTTAAGGGAGAGCATAAGTACAAATACATTACAGAAAATTGTCTCGACATCATGGGAAAACTCGGCTATTGCTCATGCAATTCTGTTTGAACAACAGGGCGAGGGTGAGATAAAGATTATTTACAGCCTGCCTGAGGTTAATCTTAGCCATATAAAAAAACTGACAACCGGTTTCGGAATGATACAGTTTTCCAAAATTAATCAACCTGATATTGAATCTGGCTATACTCTCGACGACAACGCCCGTGCACTTGTAGCATTATGCATGCACTACGAGCTGACATCAGATGAGAGCGATCTGGCATATATTCAGAAATATCTCGCTTTTGTAAGACACTGTATGAAGCCGAAAGGGAATTTTCTCAATTATGTAGATAAGGAAATATGTTTCACAAAACAGAACGATACAAATCTGGATGATGCCAACGGAAGGGCAATCTGGGCATTGGGGTATATTATTTCAAGGTCTTCTGTGTTGCCTCAGGTTATTATATCAAACGCGAAATCAATTATTCAGACTGCAATGCCGAGGATAGAATCAATTCTTTCTGCCAGGGCAATGGCTTTTGCAATTAAAGGGCTCTGCTATTATAACCAAGAGGTAGAAGCAGAAAAAAACATCACCTTGATAACAATCCTGGCAGACAGACTGGCCGATATGTACAAAAGAGAATCTGTTAAAAAATGGGAGTGGTTTGAGAGCTATCTGACATATGCCAACAGTGTTTTACCGGAAGCAATGCTATTTGCCTGGCAGATAACAGGTGATATCCGATATAAAATGATTGCCGAAAAATCTTTCAGGTTTCTTTTATTGTCAACATTCAATGAAAGGGGTATTGAGGTGGTTTCAAGTAAAAGCAGGTTAAACAGAGGAGGAGAAGCCGGAAAGTATGGAGAACAACCTATAGATGTTGCATATACTATAATGACATTAAGTAAATTTTACGAAGAGTCTCACAACAAAGAATACCTGGAAAAAATGGCAACTGCTTTCGACTGGTTCTCCGGCAATAACCGTTTGCATCAGATTGTATATAACCCATGTACAGGGGGATGTTTTGACGGATTGGAAGAGACTCATGTAAATCTTAATCAGGGAGCGGAATCGGCAGTAAGCTACCTTATGGCACGCTTAACAATAGAAAAGCATATATCTGAGATTAATAAAGATGAAAAAGATTAAGACCGTCGCGGTTATTGTTGCCCATCCCGATGATGAAACATTATGGTGTGGCGGTACAATTCTAAGCCACCCTTCATGGAGTGTATTTATAATGACTCTTTGCCGGGCAAGCGATACAAACCGCGCCCCTAAATTTTTTGAGGCACTGGAGATTCTTAGGGCACAAGGAAAAATGGCTGACCTTGATGATGACCCTGGTCAAAAATTACTCGATGAGAATCTGGTTCAGGAGACAATTCTTGATTTTTTACCCGAAAAACATTTTGATATAGTAATTACGCATAATCCTGACGGAGAGTACACAAGACATATAAGACATGAGGAGGTGAGCAAGGCTGTAATTAAACTTTGGCACGCAGGAACAATATCTGCGACAGAACTATGGACATTTGCCTATGAGGACGGAGAGAAGAAATACTATCCCCGCCCAATAGAATCAGCAACAATTTTTAACAAGCTCACCAGACGGATTTGGCTGAGGAAACAAAATATAATAACAGATATTTATGAATTTCAAAACGGCAGCTTCGAGGCAGAAACCTCACCCAGAGCAGAGGCTTTCTGGAAGTTTACAAACTCTTACGATGCCCGGCAATGGTTAAAGAACAACGGAACTTAAAATTATGAAAGTACTTGTAATGTATGATTATCCACCCTCACCCGGAGGGCTGGCAACTCAGGGAGATCTTCTTTACAGAGGATTACTGGAGATGGGCGTCGATGCCCACGCAGTTCATTATGAATCGGCACAGGAGAAGGAGTGGTATTACCGCTGGTTCGAACCCGATATTGTAATAGGGGTTGGTTACTGGGGTCATACACCACATATTGTACTTCATCCGTTAAGATATGGCTGCCAGCCGGTACCCTGGCTCGTGGCAGACGGTTATATAGCAAACTATCAGGAAGTACTCAATGATCTTCCGCTTATTCTTGTGACATCTGTCTGGGTTAAGGAGATGTATGTCAGAGATGGAATTGATGCGGACAGGATTGAAGTACTTCCGGTAGGTTGCGATACCGGTTCATTTATACCTTTTGACAAAAATGACCCTAAAATTCTTGCAGTACGTGAATCTTTGGGAGTGTCTCCCGATCAGATTATGATCCTTACAGTAGGTGGTGATGCAGCATCAAAGGGGGCACAGGAGGTAATGCAGGCACTTGCGCTGATTGACAACAAAGCTCCAGACTGGAAATATGTATGCAAAGTATGGCCTCAGCCCAGAACCAGACTTCAAAACCTGGCTGATCTGGAGATGGCAACACATCTTGGAATTGAGAAGAATGTGACTTATGCCACAAATACTATCTCACGAAGTTTTATGCCATATCTTATTGGTGCATGTGATATTTATGCAGCACCCTCAAGGCTTGAGGGTTTTGGAATGCCGCAGGTAGAAGCCGGAGCATGTGAAAAACCCGTGCTTGGCATAAAGGCAATGGGAATGCTTGATACTCTGGTGCATGGAGAGACTGCTTTTCTGGCAAAAGTAGCAAAGAAAATTGTGGTGGACCATGTAATTCTCGGAGACGAGTCCGGGTTCGAGAATAAGCACATGGTACTTTTCGATCATCCCCGAACGGTAGACTACCGTGCAAGTATAAAAGACATTGCAAAGTATTTGTTGCAACTTATGACCGACGAGCCATTACGCGAAAAGATGGGAAAAGCAGGCAGGGAGAGAGTGGTTCAGTATTTTGATTACCGAGTGGTAGCGAAGCAATTTGTCAAAATCATTAACGAACGGTTGGGGATTTATTAATGGGCTAATATGCTAATGTGCTAATGAAAAACAAGAATTTGGAAGAGATCGGGAAAGCCAGGCAGGCTGCAGAGGAGGTGCTCCTGCACAACGCTCATGGATCTTATCATGGTTTACCACGCACTGCCGGATGGGGATATCCGGAGCCCTATACCAGGGATCTTATGTTTTCAATACTCGGAATTGCTGTGACCGGAAACAAGAAGCTGATAGACAGCATACAACATGTACTTGAAACTCTTGCTGAAAACCAGACTGAACATGGACATATTCCATCTCTTGTCCACGATAAGGATAACAGAGGGGCAAGTGACACTACTCCTCTCTTTTTGATAGGGGTTGGTATCTTCCGGAAATTGACCGGCAAAGTTGACTTTCTTGATGCTTCGGTGAAAAAGGCATTAACATGGATGGATTATCAAAGTCCTTCAGACAGGTACCTGGTTGCCCAGCAACCGACAAGTGACTGGCGAGATGAACAATGGGTCACCGGATACGGACTGTATGTGAACACTCTGGTTTACACATATCTGAAACTTTTTGACCTTAATGAAAAGGCTACTTGTGTGCGTGAAGAGATGTCTCACTTTACAATTACAGGCGGAGTGAAGCATCGTCATGTACACGAAGGTCTGGTTGTTCTTCATAAACCATACTATGCATTCTGGTCTTACAAGATATTCTCCAATGAACGGTTTGACCTTCTGGGAAACAGCCTTGCCATACTCTCCGGAATTGCCTCCCCGTCCAGAGCTGACGAGATGATCTCCTGGATTGAGGAGGAGTGTGCAGGAATGAGGGAAGATGGCGACCTTGCAGTTGATATGCCTCCTAATTTCTTCCCATACATTAAGCCGGAAGATCCTGACTGGTTGATAAGGTATTCCGAATATAACAATCCCGGTGAATATCATAATGGAGGCATCTGGCCATTTATATGCGGCTTCTATGTAGCCGCACTTGTTGCTGCAAAAAGGTATAAACTTGCGGAGGAGAAACTCATGGCTCTTACAGAGATGATTCGTCTTGCCAACGACAATAATCTTGAATATGGTTTTAACGAGTGGATCAAGGCCCAGGATGGCAAACCGATGGGACAGGAGTGGCAAACATGGTCAGCAGCCCTATATCTTTATGCTGTTAGCTGTGTGGAACAGAGATGCACCCCGTTTTTTGACGAGTTACGATCCTCCTAAATCAAGTTCCAGAACCCGCAGGTCCCTTAAAATTCCTTCCCGTGTCTCCTTGAATATATCGGGATGAGATGCAAAAAGCTTATAATAATAGTCAACTCCCTCTTTAAGGTTTTTTAAGAACGCAGAAAAATACCTGACTTGTTTTATATCAGGGGAAGTTCCGGCCTCCTTGATTTTTGCTTTTATAAAATCGAGATAGATACTAAGCTCCTTGACAAATATATTAGGGCGGTCGGTTCTTGTTATCATATTTTTCCTGCCATATATATGATCTATAATCTGTTTCAGCGACATTACCCTCGAAAAATATGCAAGGCCGGGCCCGGGACATACAGACACTCCCGGCCCTTCTGTTCTGGTATCAATATTATTGACCAACAGGGCCGATGTCCCCAAACCTACACAAATACAGGACTTCTCCACAATTTTATCATAAACATCCTTGTATTCAACAAGAGATAATCCTTCGGAATCCAGCTCCTTTATTTTCAAGGATTGATAACGACGTGATGCAGTACAAATACCTTTGGTAGTGAATTCGTTGTTTATTGCAACATACTTTTTGGGACAAGGACTACCAGGTGTTCCCTTAGCTATGTATGAGAGTTTTGTAACATCCTTTGTGTTCCCTCTGAGACTGTAGAAAGGGACCCCAAGAGGAGATATATTGCTCAGATATACGTCTTTCTCGGTTGCATCTGTAAGTTGCCTGAGGGTAACGGCATCTACGTTTGTTGCTTGTGGCACCAAGAGAAAAGGGGTACCCCATCCCACTGAATCAAGCTGGTAGTATTCAAGTAAGAACTTGTGCTCTTCAGCTGTTCCCACACCTCCCTGTGCCGTAATTCTCAGAGAAAGTGTTTTTTCAGGTACCGGGCGCCCGGTTGCAGATGGAGAGTTCAGATATATCTCATGGATAGACTCTGTAAGCTCCTCCCTCTTGTCCCTGAATTCTGCAAGTATGGGGCCCAGTAGATATCCTTCGGTTGCAAATGCATGCCCCCCGCAGTTGAGTCCCGATTCAACCCTGAACTCCGAAACCCACAAACCCCTTTTTGCCAGAAACTTGCCTTGAATGAGTGCCGATCTGTAATCGCTCACTTTTATGGCAATTTTTTTCTTTATCTCACCCATTTTATCAGGAAAAAAATCCTTGAATTTTTCAAGGTAACCATATAATGAGGGATTCATTCCCGCAGACAGTACTATGGTTGAGCTAAGGTCGCTGTTGGCGTAACCTCTCACAGCAGCATGTGCATCATTATATTTAGAAGGAAGTTCTTTCCCCATCCGGTAATTTATCCTGTCCACTTTAGTCATAACATTGACGTCTATACTCCCCATTGTAAGATTGTCCGGTTTTATGCTGTTAAATCGTCTTCTGATGAGTTGTTCAAATTTTTTCTCGGCAAGTTTTTTAATCAGGTTAAGGTATGAGGTTATACGTTTTGCCCTGAAATCATCAGTCTTTTCTGTGATCTCCTCATAATGAACCCGATATTTTGCAGAATACATCTTCCTTAGTTTTTCAAGAAGGATGTCGTCAACAAGTGATATGACGGAATCAATTCCGTATTGCGCAACCTTTAAAGGAGTATCGATGGTGTACCCTATTCCCATTACAGGAATATGGAACGAATGTGTTTTGTTCATTGTATTAGGATGTGAATAATTTTCACATACCGGCTTTTAAATTTTTGAGAGAGTTCTTTTCTCCTTTTAAAAAACACTCACAGGAGAAATGCGATTGAGTGCAATGAGATAGTTATAAGAATGTTGCAAGTAACCTCAGCAAAAAAGAGATCGTTGAGGGCATATATATTATTATGCCGCAAAAATAGAGCCAGATAAAGTTTAAACCGAATCTTTAACTGTTAAACCGATAACCTATTCCTGATTCTGTACTCAGTATTTTAGGCTTTGAAGGATCATCTTCAATTTTCTTGCGCAGCTGAGCAATGAATACACGCAGATACTGGGTTTGATTTACATAACCCATTCCCCATACATCCTTAAGAATATACTGATGGGTCAATACTCTTCCTTCGTTTTTTGCAAGGAGCGCAAGTAACGCGAATTCTGTGGCTGTCAGTTTTAAGATCTCGTCATTTTTCCTTACGGTATGGCTGGCTAAGTCTATTGATAAACTGCCAAAGGAGAGAATTGAGTTATCTGATGCCCCTTGATTTTGCCTTACTGCAACTCTTATTCTTGCCAGTAACTCCCCTGTCCTGAAAGGTTTGGTAAGATAGTCATTCGCCCCGTTATCAAGTGCCTTTATTATATCTTCTTCCGAATTGCGGACAGATAGTATGATTATTGGCTTCTGGTACCATTCCCTGAGAATTTTCAGAATTTCCAGTCCGTCTGCATCAGGTAGACCCAGGTCCAGGATTATCAAATCGGGGTGTCCGGTTGCTGCAGCAGCCAATCCCTCCTTTGCAGTAGAAGCCTCTGAAATTTTATAGTTATTTGCAGAGAGTGTTATTTCCAGAAGACGACGTATTTGTACTTCATCATCTATTATTAGGATGTTTTCATACATAAATTCTCGTTTAAGGTTTTGACAGGTATAGTTATGGTGAATAATGCTCCTCCGTTCTTTCTGTTACTCGCAATTATTGTTCCGTTCTGGGCCTCTACGAAACCTTTGACAATTGACAAACCTAACCCTGTTCCGCCTGCTTTTGCCCCCTTTCCTCTAAAGAACTTATTAAAAACCGAAGATAGTTCAAATGGCGAAAATCCCTCACCCCTATCCATCACCTGAATTGTAAGAATACCTCCTTCAGTAAAGAATTTCACCCTTATTGTGGTGTTGACAGGGACGTTTTGAGTAGAATTAAGAACCAGATTGTGCAACACCTGCTCCATGAGACCAAAATCCAGTTCAACCAGAGGCATGTCGTCAGGTATAATTACCGACAGAGTAAATGGTTTTAGCTCCTGCTCAAGTGATTCGATAACTTTATTGACCAGATCATGAACATCGCACCAGTCAAAACGAGGAGTTATATGTCCCGATTCAAGTCTGGACATATTCAACAAATTCTCAATAAGACGATTTAACCTGATAGAAGCAGAGTTTATTTCAGAGATTAATTTTTGCTGCGTCTCAGGTGGATAATTCTGCATAAGCAGTGTGTCTGATGCACCCATAATTGTTGCAACCGGAATCCTGAGCTCATGAGATATGGAATTAAACAATGTTTTATAAAGTTTATCCGATTCATTAAGAATAAAGGCCTGTTTAGTGATATTTCTTAAATACTCCCGTTCGAATTTGCCGGAAATCTGAGAAATAAACGCTTCCCAGAACTCCTCCTCCCCTTGTGTAAACTTCTTTGCATGTTCAACAGCAATAACACCCATTTTCTCGTTTTTACCGGCCAATGGGTAAAATGTAAAGTTTGTAGAGGGAAGTGTATCGGTATATTTGCCGGCCCTGGCAGAATGCTTATATGCCCATATTGCTATGCTCATCTCATTGTCTGTAAACTCAATTTTTATCTCTTCCGACAACTGACTGACAAGCTGGTTCTCATCATTTTTAAGCAAAATGCATCCCTTCATGTCAAAGTACTTTTTGATATACCTGTAGGCAATACCGGAGACATCATCCATTCCTGATGCCGGGGCAAGTTCTCTGGCTAACTGATATAAAGCATGTGTCCTCTCCTCTCTTATCCGTATTTTCATCTCCTGACGACGAACCCTGGATGTGAGTATACCATTAAGAAGTGCAATAATAAAGAACATAATTAGCATCATTACATCTTCAGGCTTATTAATGGCAAAAGTATAGCTAGGCTCTATGAAGAAGAAATCCCATATAAGTGCACTCAATGTTGAAGCAAGTAAAATGGGCCCTGTTCCAAAGAAAAGGGCAAGAATTGACACAAGAAACAACAGAACAAATGAGATTATCTGATAACCAACCAAATCGCCAATAATTATACACCCGATAGATGTAAAGAAAACCATTATGGTAGCCAGAAGATACTGGCTTGAATTTGAAGTAAATGACAAAATTGAAGCCTTCTTCTTATAATTATCTTTTGCCTGACTATCTGCGCCAAGCACATAAACATCTATATTACCACTATACCGTATCAACCTGTTTACAAAGTTCCCGAATCTGAACATAGAGAGTATATTGCGGATCCTGGGTTTGCCCACTATTATATGAGTGATATTTTCTTTGTTTGCAAAGTCTACTATTGCCTTTACGACATCGGAGTTTGTTGTTATCCTGAACTGGATACCCAATTGTTTGGCTAAATTGATGTTTTTATCAAGTTGCTCCGTTTCACCTGAAGAGAGGGTCCTCAATGTTTCTACATACAGTGACTGAATACTGGCGCCCATTGCATAAGAAAGGTTTTTGGCCCAGCGAAGTAATTTAGCAGAGTAAGGATCAGGTCCAATGGCAACCAAAAGATGAAAGCCAGACTTCCATGGTCCCTTGATTCTCTTATTCTGCATATAATCGTGAAGCTGCCTGTCTACTCTGTCTGCCACAATACGTAATGACATTTCTCTTAAGGCAGTAATGTTGCCTTTACGGAAGAAATTTTCCACCGCCTCTCTGGAACGCTCTGCCGTATAAACCTTCCCTTCAGAAAGTCTTTGAATAAGCTCATCCGGTGTAAGATCGACCAGTTCTACCTCGTCTGCATTCTCAAAGATTTCATCGGGCAATGATTCTCTTACAACAATACCGGTAATCTGAGCAACAGTTTCTGTCCGGCTTTCCAGATGCTGGACATTTAAAGTAGTATAAACATCTATCCCATTATCCAGTATCTCCAGAACATCCTGATAACGTTTCTTGTGACGGCTGCCCGGAGCATTTGTGTGAGCCAGTTCGTCAACTAATACTATCTGTGGTTTTCTGGCAATTATTGCATCAAGATCCATCTCCTGAACCTGAGTAGACTTATATTCATTTACTGCCCTGGGGATCAGCTCAAAATCTCTTACAAGTTCAGCCGTTTCATTCCTGTTATGTGTTTCAACATAGCCAATTACAATATCACTGCCCTTTTTCTTCTCGGAACGCGCCGTTTTGAGCATTGAATAAGTTTTGCCAACGCCTGCACACATTCCGAAAAATATCCTGAGTTTGCCCCTTTTGTTTTTTTCCTCCTCTCTTTTTAAAGAAGCCAGAAGATCGTCGGGGTCCGGTCTGTTGTCATCAAAACTTTTCATTTGATACTATCAATTTTCAAATTTAGTAAAAATACATTCACCCTCTCATCTATAAGGTCCAACATCTCCTTCTTCTGTAAAATATTAAAATTCCTGACCCTGGAAATCCTCTCTGCCTGCAGTAATGCAGATTGTTTAGATATGTGCGGGTCCAGACCACTTGCAGAAGCAAAAAGCATCTCAGATGGCACATCGGTGTCCGGGTCAAGTTGATTTGTAAGTATGAACTTTTGCCTCCTCTGTTCAACAAGATTTTTCAGACTTGTGCTTGTCCATCCATAATTTGAACCACCGGAAGGTAAGGGATTATAAGATATAGCAGAGGGACGTGAGGTAAAATACCGGGGGCTGTCAAATTGCTGGCCGATAAGTTCACTCCCTATTACAATATTATTTTTGCTTACAAGACTACCGTTTGCTTTTACCGGAAAGACAATCTGTGCGATTCCTGTTATAAGCAATGTATATAATATCCCTGTGAGAATAGTAAAAAACAGTAGCGTTTTCAATGATGTAATCAGTGTTTTCATTTTAGTTTATAAATTGATTATCATATCAATAACTTTAATTCCTATAAATGGAGCAATCAACCCTCCTAATCCGAATATCAACAGGTTCCTTATCAGAGATGTATTGGCCGAAACAGCTCTGTATCTCACACCTTTGAGGGCCAAAGGGATTAAAAGAATAATAATGATAGCATTAAATATCACGGCACTCATAATAGCACTTTGCGGAGATCCAAGGTTCATTACATTCAAAGCATCCAGTGGCCCGACTCCTGTATTGCCAGAATATAGTGAAACAGCAATAGCCGGTATTATTGCAAAATATTTGGCAACATCGTTTGCAATACTAAAAGTTGTAAGTGACCCGCGAGTCATAAGCAGTTGTTTTCCTACCTCAACAACTTCAATTAATTTGGTCGGATTACTGTCAAGATCAACCATGTTTCCAGCTTCGCGTGCCGCCTGCGTTCCTGAATTCATAGCAATTCCAATATCGGCCTGTGCAAGAGCAGGTGCATCATTTGTTCCATCACCAATCATTCCCACAAGATGTCCGTTTGCCTGCTCCTCGCGTATTCGTCTTAGTTTGTCCTCAGGTTTTGCCTCAGCCATAAAATCATCTACTCCGGCTTCTGCAGCAATGGCAGCAGCTGTTAAAGTGTTGTCCCCGGTAATCATGACTGTTCTAATACCCATTTTGCGTAATTCAGCAAACCGTTGTTTTATCCCTCCTTTGACAACGTCTTTAAGGTGAATGACACCCAGAACCTTGTCGTCCTTTGCAACAACCAGCGGTGTGGCTCCCTGTCTGGCAAGGTCAGACACTATATCCTTAATCATCTGAGGGTAAAACCCGTTGTTATTCTGGACAAATGTGCGGATTGCCTCTGATGAACCTTTTCTGATTCGATGAATTCTGCCCTCCTCTGTAGTTATATCAACTCCGCTCATTCTGGATTGTGCCGTAAATGGGATAAAGGTTGCATTAAGAGTGTGCACCTCGCGTCCTCTTATTCCGAATATCTCCTTTGCCAGAACTACTATTGAACGACCCTCCGGAGTTTCGTCCGATAAAGAGGAGAGCTGTGCCACATCGGCAAGCTCATTAAGAGTAACGCCTTCTGCTGGAATAAAATCGGTTGCCATACGGTTCCCCAAAGTAATTGTACCGGTTTTATCGAGTAACAGTACATCCACATCACCTGCTGCCTCTATTGCACGCCCGCTGGTAGCAATAACGTTCCGCTGCAGGAGCCTGTCCATTCCGCTTATTCCGATTGCACTCAGCAACCCGCCGATTGTTGTAGGAATGAGACAGACCAGCAATGCTATAAGGACAGGTATAGTCAGGTTTTGCGAAGCAGGGAGTCCCGAAGCCTTAAGAGCATATCCAAAGAACGCAGGAAGGGTTACTACTGCCAGAAGAAAGATTATTGACAAACCGGAAAGGAGGATTGAAAGTGCAATTTCGTTAGGGGTTTTCTGCCGTTTTGCTCCCTCAACCAAAGCAATCATACGGTCGATAAATGTATTGCCCTGCTCACTTGTAATACGGATAACAATACGATCGCTTAATACCTTCGTCCCACCTGTAACTGCAGATCTGTCGCCTCCGCTTTCGCGGATAACCGGTGCCGATTCCCCTGTGATAGCAGACTCATCCACACTCGCTATACCTTCTATGACCTCCCCGTCGGAAGGTATAATATCCCCCGTTTCACAAACGACAACGTCTCCTTTTCTTAGTTCCGTGGCATAAACCAGCTCCTCTTTTGTTCCGTTTAATTTTCTTGCCTGTGTCTCCGAGCGGTTTTTCCTGAGGCTCTCTGCCTGTGCCTTCCCTCTGCCCTCTGCTATTGCTTCAGAAAAATTTGCAAATAGCACGGTAAACCATAACCAGATAGATATCTGAAGATTAAATGACGAAAAGTGGCCTTGAAAAATATCTGCTGCCACTACAACAGATGTTAACAGCGATCCTACTGCTACAATGAATATTACCGGATTCCTGACAAGTATGGCCGGGTTGAGCTTAATAACGCTATCCTTTGCAGCCTGAATCAGTAAATTTGCATTGAAAAGACTTATATTTTGTTTATTTCTCATCTCTTTCAATATTTAAAAAGTTATTCCACTGTTCATTAACAGATGTTCTATAATTGGTCCAAGTGACAGGGCAGGAAAGAATGTCAATCCTCCCACAATAATAATTACAGCCAACAGTAACCCAATAAACAGACCATTGTCTGTTCTGAAGGTGCCGGCAGAGACAGGTGTTATCTGTTTTTTTGCCATGCTTCCTGCTATTGCCAGCACAGGGATTATAACACCAAAGCGGCCAACTATCATACCTATTCCTAATAAGAGATTGTAAAATACTGTATTTGAATTTAATCCGGCAAAGGCACTGCCGTTGTTACCTGCCGCAGAGCTAAATGCATATAAAATTTCGGAAAACCCATGCGGGCCGGAATTGGTAAGGCCCTGAAGTCCGGCATTACTTCCGGAAGCTACTGCTGTAAATAATAAAATTATTAAGCTTGGTGCCAGAACAGCTATTATTGCCATTTGTACCTCAAATGCCTCAATTTTCTTTCCTAGGTATTCCGGGGAGCGACCCACCATCAAACCGGCAATAAATACAGTAATTATAATGAATATCACCATGCCGTACATTCCGGCCCCTGCTCCTCCAAAAACGACCTCTCCCAGCATTATATTTATCATTGCAACCATTCCTGCCAGTGGAGATAGGCTGTCGTGCATTGCATTCACAGATCCGTTAGATGCGGCTGTTGTTGAAGTGCTCCACAGTACACTGTTGACTATACCAAAACGAGTCTCTTTCCCTTCCATCATTGACAGATTCCCAAAAACCGGATTTCCTGAGTATTCTGCGTATAGTGAAATGCCAAATCCCACAATAAGTAAGAGAAACATAACTGTAAAAATGGTCCAGCCATGCCTTTTTGACCCAACCATTTTTCCATACATAAAGGTCATTGCTGCCGGAATAAGCAGTATCGACAACATTTCCAGAAAATTACTGAAAGGGGTGGGATTTTCAAACGGATGTGCACTATTTGCATTAAAAAAGCCTCCGCCGTTTGTACCAAGTTGTTTTATTGCAATTTGTGAAGCTACAGGTCCCATAGGAATTGTCTGGGAAGCACCCTCCAATGTTTGAACCTTTACGTCTGCATTGAAGTTCTGAATTACTCCCTCACCGGTAAGTGCTATTGACAATATAATTGAAAGAGGTAAAAGAACATAAATAGTGGCCCTTGTAAGATCTACCCAGAAGTTACCTAGCAAATATGTGGACCTTCTGGACAATCCTCTTATAAGTGCCAGTAATACAGCTATTCCTGTAGCTGCACTTACAAAATTCTGAACTGTTATACCAACCATTTGAACAAACCATGAGAGTGTTGTCTCACCTGCGTATCCCTGCCAGTTTGTATTGGTTACAAAACTGACAGCAGTGTTAAAAGCTGAATGCCAGGACACATTGGGATTATGTGCCAGGTTCAGCGGAAGATATGACTGGAACAATTGAATCAAAAACAGAAAAACAAATCCCGCAAAGTTGAATATAAGCAAGTTAAAGAGATATGACTTCCAGTTTGTCTCTTCTTTTGAGTTAACACCAGTAAATTTGTAGGTTAATCTTTCTAACCATCCAAGAACAGGCAAAAAAACATGTTTGCTGCCCGTAAAAACTTTGCCCATATAGCTTCCCAAAACCGGAGTAAGAGCTATAAGAATTGCAAAGAATAAAAAAATTTCCAGAGAATCCTTCATGGCAAATATTAAAATTTTTCAGGTTTGATAAGTGAATAAATAAGATAGCCAAGAATGGTCAAGGCAAAAATAATTCCTGATATATACCAGATTGAGCCGTTCATTTTATTGCATTTTTTAGTCGTGCAAATATGAAGAGGATTTTATAAAGGATTTATTTCATTATATCTGGAGCGTATAAAGATTTTATAAAGATGTTCTATATTTTATTAAATTTGTCTGGAACAAGCCCCCATAGATCTGACCAAACAAAACATATAGTATGAAAAACATTTTACTTATTTCCATAATAGGCATTTTTGCATTTTTCGGGTGTCAGCAGGAAAAACCTGTCAAGACCATTGAAAACCTTAAGTCGGCTATAAAAGGTGAACTTTCTGCCAGTGCCCGGTATGCCTCTTTTGCAGTAAAAGCAGAGACCAATCACCCTGAAATTGCCAGACTTTTTGAAGCTGCATCAAAGTCTGAAGCCATTCATGCAGCCAATCATCTCAAGATATTGGAGTCTGTTGGAGAGAAAATGGATGAATTCACTCCCGAGGTTGACGTGAACACAACTCTTGAAAATCTTCAGAAAGCAATTCAGGGGGAGACCTATGAGGTTGAACAAATGTATCCGGCTTTTATTGCAGATGCCATTGCAGAAAAAGTAGATAAAGCAGTAGAATCATTTACATGGGCACAGGACACTGAAAAAAAACATCTGGAGTTCTTTAAAAGAGCAATTACAGCAGTGTTTGAGAAGATAGAGAAAGTAGAAGCTGCAGGCAGTTCTATGCCTGGCGGATACTTTGTTTGTCCGGTATGCGGTAATATCTACGACAACAAAATTACTGTAGGAAAGTGCGAATTCTGCTTTACGGACCAGGGTAAGTTTCTGAGTTTTTAAGGAGATTTTCCGTTGAAGTTTCCCACATATGAAACACATTGCTTTCGCGGCAATGATGTGTTACAGCACATTTTAGCATAGGCTTATCTGATAATGATTTACACAAACAGCATTTTGTAAAATTCTCAAAACAATTTTATTCCTCCTCGTATTTTTCTGTGAATCTATACGTTGCTGAAAACTGCTACAAAGTGACTTTGCAGTAGTTTTTAGCAAGTACAATATTGATAGTGGGTTACGGACGAGACAATAAGAATTTTTCATGACACAACATTCGTATGTATCTAAGCGATAGACTGTTACTAAAAACTACTGCAAAGTGAATTCTCCGCCGCAGTTTGTGGTAACTCTCTAAATGCGAGCACAATAAAAAAAGCGAAATTTTATTTAAAAAATTTCGCGTTTTTCTATTTATTGATCGTAAGGCAGTTACCACAAACTGCGGCGGAGAATTACTTCGTAATCAGTGGTGATTCTTTAAGTACGCTAAGAGGTTTGTTGTTTATCTCAACATCTTCCACAAGAATTGATTTCGGATAGATGACAGATGTCGGAATCTCCCCTCTGTATAAGTAGTTGGCCGCTGCCTGCTCCTTGCTCACGCCAAGAACCCTCTTTAGTTTGGTAAATGGTACCGGGGTTATTTCTGAACCTGTCATAAGTGTTTCTGACCCATCCTTAACAGATACCTTGTAGATGTACTGGTCAGTTTCATTTGCAATTTTCCTTACAATATACGCATAGTCAAGTCCCTCTTCAATGGCAGCTTTAATAAGTTCGGCCTTAAGTTCGGCAGAGGTGCTCCCGTTTGGCGCACTTACTGCAAGAGTTCCCGGAACAACGTCAAGGACAATCGCCCTTGGCCTTACACCAAAACGCAGACTCCCGGTTGATGCCTTAATCTTCTTGGTAGGAACGCGACTACTTAAAAGTGTCTTAAGAATTCCATTCTCGATAAGTTTCACCTCTTTTAAAGGAGAGACTCCCTGAGCATCCATGTTATAGCTACCAATCAGCGACACCCCATTGAAGTCTGTCATGTCTGTTTTATTGGTAACCGACAATCTGCTGTCTATCACTTTTTTATTTATTCTGTCCTCCAATGGTTTGATATCTCTTTTTGCTGAGATATTCTCTACCCTGCCTACAGTTGACATAACCTGAACAGGCTTTCTGAAAGAGACAATACCGGCCGGAGAGATAAGATTTTCGGAAATAATTGAAGCTGCAGCTGCATCTTCGAACAGAACCGGTCCTTGATAGTACTCTTCCATTGAAGCAGCTCCTTGCAGAGCAATCAGTTTACTTGAGAATTCATTGACTTTTGCAGTAAGGGACTCTCTTGAAGGTAATTTTTCAAAAGTTTTGGAATATATAGTCTCCTGATCACTTATTACCTGACCCTTGGAATTTCTTACTTTTCCCTTTATAGTGACCGCTACATAGCTTACTGGTTCAACAATTTTTGTCCCCTCTGTAGATTGATAATAGTAGATAGTTTCAACACCATCAATCTCTATACGTGAATCAAAAACAGCTGGATACTTTACAAATTCCATTGAAAGACTCTTCGAAAGATCCTCATAAGATTTCTTGTCGACATTGAATGCCGGTACTGACTGAGTAGTTACCTCAACCTTGGTCAGAGGCAACATATCGGGCAGAGCTTTTTCTTCATCTGTAAGAGTAGCGGTTTTAAGAGCGTTTTTCTTTGAGTTGTAAACTTCTACGGCCATTTTGTAAGCAACATCAGATGTTTGCCAGAAGTTCCTCTTAAGCTGGTCGTAATTGTTTTCGCGTGCAGTATAGTTTGGAGACATGAGTCCATTTCCCGAATAGGAGTAATCGCTTGAAAAATTATAGTCCCCTACATAAAGGTTTACTGAATGCACCCTCTCTGCAGGACTCTCCTTTGAGAGCAAAACTGCTCCTAAAGAGCTTATTACTGATATGTATTGGTTCTCACCTACAGTGTAGGCAACAAAAAACGGAACCGGTGAATCCGGGAGTTTCAACTCCTTTTTACTGCGATCCATTTCATCCTGCATAGCCTTGAACAAACCATTATCGTTTGTCTGTCCGAACAGTGCCGCCACAGATACAATCTGCGCCAGAACGAAAGTACAGAAGAATTTCATTGATGTATATTTATATCTCATTTTCTGATTTATTTTAATTATTAAGGAATTACGGACGAGGCAATAGAGCCGGAGTTACTGTTGGTTTTGCTTTCTTCTGCAGTTCAACCTTATTTACAAGGATTGTTGGAGAGATTGCTGTCACAGGCACGTTACCGGAAGATGCTCCGCAAGTTCCTGTAAAGATTTCAAAATCGCCTCCTGCATATTCGATGTTTGAGAACATAGATAGCGGTGTTCCTATCATATCGACACCTCTTACCAGTTCATCTGCCCTGCCGTCTACAAATATTTTGTATACTTCCAGAGGAGTCACATTAAAAGAGTTCGCGCCTGTTCTGCCGGTTTGTGTAAAACCTCCGGTCACAGCCTTGAAGAAGTAGCCATACTCCTTACCCTGTTTTTTAGCTTCGTCAATAAGCAGTTTCCTCAATTCTGCATCAGATTTGTAATCGTTAGTCTCAACAATAAGATTCGACTGACGCGATGTCGGGTCATTTTCAAATTCAGTTCTTGAGTGTCCGTTCGATTTAGGGAAACCATCCAGACCGGTACGAGTCATAAGAAAGTTTCTGAGAATACCATCTTTTACAACTTCTACCCTCTCTCCTCTCACACCTTGATCATCAAAAATATAATAACCATTCAAAGGATTTCCGTGATATTTTTTCATTGTCGGGTCCATGTATACACTCAGGCTCTTTGGCAAAACACTTTCGCCAACCATGTTTTTGAATGTCTGACCATCTGCATCGCTTTTCATCTTCTGGCCCTCTACCCTGTGGCCGAATATCTCGTGAAAGAACACTCCGCTTGCAGATCCCGACAAAAGAGCCGGTCCTGTATACGGCTGAACCAAAGGAGCAACCTTTAATTTTGAGAGTTTCGCCGACATCTCTTTGATATCTTTTATTATCTCTGCTTCTGCAGGAAGTTCGTCAAGTGAAAAAGCAAAGTAACTTATGTGCAAAGGAAGTTCCATACCATCGTCAGCCATGGTTATTGCCCTTATACTCATGTTTATATAAACCCTGTTTTCTGCAATCTCGGCTCCCTCTGTAGAGACAAAGTACTTTCTCCATATCTTGTAGGTAAGTGTAGAATTTGCAGAGATAATATCCTTGTTTTCTGCAAAAAGCCCACTGTATTTATTCAGTTTTTTCTGCCATGCTTCCATGTCAAGTGCTATCTTGTCTTCCTTAAGAGCCGGTTCAAAATGTTTCTCAGCCTTTGCTTTTGTAAAATCAGGAGATTTGTCAAGATTTTCCACCTGAACACCTTTTTTAGCTTTTGCCCTGTCAAGACTGTTTACTGCAAAACGGTAGCGACTGTTCACCTCTTCCTTGATAATCTGCTTGAACGATTCCATTCCGTTTTGAAGATCCTTTGGAAGCAAGATTGTAGGAGGGCCCATGAACCTTGTGATCAATACCCCGTTTTGAGACTCATGAAAGTTATCAAACTCGGGAGAGCCTATTCTTACTTGTGGTACAAACATAACCTGTTTGTCCTCCTCTATGTTGTTGATTGCTCCCATAGACGAGCGGATAACTCTGGTGTGATTATCCAATACCCTGTAATTCATATAATAAGGAGGATACTCCCCTTTTTGAAGAATTGACATCTGACTCTTCAGCTCGGCTTTTAAAAGGTCCAGCATTTTGTCTTGTGCCGGCAACTGAATGGCAATTAGTGCCAACAGCGAGACTAGTAAAACTTTAAATTTCATCCGTTATTGTTTTATATATAGTTACTTTATTTTGTTACAATATTCATTTCATTTATCAACGAACCTGCACCGGCATACTTGTCAATAACCCACAGTACAAAGCGGATATCTACATTGACCGTTTTAAAATATTTCGGGTGGAAATATGCATCGCCGCTCATTGATTCACGATTCCCGTCAAATGCAAGACCTATAAGCTGGCCCTTTGCATTCATTACAGGGCTCCCTGAATTTCCTCCGGTTATATCTGTATTTGTAAGGAAGTCGGTATATAGCTCGCCTTTTTCGCCCCATCTTCCCCAATCTCCTGCCTTCATGAGTGAATCCATCCTTGCCCCTACATGAAACTCATAGTTTGTCTGGTCCTTCTTCTCCCTGTAACCATTAATGGTTGTCCTGTATGAGTAGGTTATACCATCGGCCGGAACAAGTCCGCCTACTGTTCCGTATGATATTCTCATCGTTGAATTTGCGTCGGGATATTGTGCAACACCCTTTGCCTCCCTCATCTGATAAAGAGCCCTTCCGTATTGAGTGGTAAGTGCCTCAGGGTCAAAACCAAGTGCTTTGTTCACCTTATCACTTTCTGCAGTAACCATCTGTATAGAAGAAGATTCTGCCAGCTGAACCGCAGGGTCGGAAAGAATCTCCTCTTTTGTCCTTGGGGTTTCAAAATACTTAAGGAATTTCTCCCTTGTTGTATATACAGAGTTGTCAAAAACATAGTCTGCAATTCTCTTTGCATCTCCGTTAAACTCCTCTTTCCATCTTGCCAGTGCTCCTGTATACAATTTTGGAGAGACATATTTAAGAAAGAAAGATAGTTGCTGTTCAAACAGTTCACGGTCGGTGGCGAGGTCATAGACATTGTAAAGATCGTGATCGGCACCCTTTAACTCTGTCTGAAAAAGCTTATCGTTAACAGATAATTTCTCCATGCCTGCCTTCTCCATATCTCCTGTTACTCTGGAGAATCTCTTTGCCTGCTGCACAACTTCCGAAACCGAGGTCCAGCAATCTCTGAAGTATGCCCTGTCTCTTATAAACTGAGCCCTGGCATCAAAGCCTTTTTTCATGTTCTCCAGAAGCTTGCCGTATTTTTCCACTGTTGCCGGGCTTGAATTTATCCATGCTGCAAGCTCTTTCCCCTCCTCCTC
>CAZREC010000019.1:0-32443 GCA_964599025.1 uncultured Muribaculaceae bacterium
AAACCGGAAAGGCATAGTCTGCCGATAAAGCGACAAAATTTTTCCCGTAAAGCTGGTCATATCCCCTTGGAGAGCTTGCCAGGTTAGAGAAAAGATAATTTTTTCCCCGGTAATTTTGCATCTGGTGTACAAAGGAGAGTCTTAGACCGTGGTTTGCCAGAACACCAGGCATATACCCGTAAATATTTGAATATATGAGAGATCCAAAGTTCTCCTCAGAAAACGGCATACTATTCATTTGAAATACTACACCCAACCCCCATTTTGGGAAAATATCCCTTCTTGAACTGTTAAGAATATTGTAATAGTGTAGTCCGGCTGAAAGATACTGGTAGTCTCTGTACCTGCCACTGTTTACAGAATAATAGGAGTCATTGCTGTACTTCCATAATAGTTTGGGAATAAGACCTCTGTCCCATCCACCGCTACTGAAGTTCAAAGGGATGTAAAAAAGAAAGGAGGTGGAAAAATAAGAAGAGTTTAATACCGGCGATATTACCTGAATTTTTTCTCCGTGAATATCTCTCATAAGACGAATGTCTCTGCTGTTCCGCTCATTATAGTCTATCTTAACGTCTATCACCGGATATAGTCCGCTGTACGTGAACTTCAGATGACCTGCATGAAATCCGTTTGCATATGAGTAGGCGAGCATTGTGGTTGCAGTGCTCAGTGTGTTCTGCGAATATACGGTAACCCCCGGTGAGAGTATTTCATAGAAGTTTGAGTATGAAATGTTCTTAATCTTGTCGACGTTGTAATAAAACGGGGCCCATGAGTGCGGACGGAAAATATTTGCACTTTTGCTGTAAGGCTTTGATTGATATTCAGATCCGGTCCCTGCATTTACTGTATCTATCGAATACCCTGCAATCTGAGAAAGTATATCTGCCTCGTGATATTTGTATGTGTTTTCAAATGTAGAAGGTTGCCAAAGAAGGTTATCAAGTTGAGCAGATACCGCTCTGTACCCATCCTTGTCATATTCAGAGTAGTAGAGGGTCTGCTCCTTGTCATCTACATAAGGTGCAAATGCTCCGAATCTGGCGTTGGTAAGCCTTTGCAGAAATTTGATTTCGGGGCGGTAACTGTAGATGTTGTTAGTGCCATTCAGGTCACTCTCAAAGAAAAGACCGTCAGAATAACTACTCAGTCTTGTAATGTATCGGTCCTGTTCCTCTACCTCTCTGCTCCAGGTTCCTGTACCAAGGTCAAGACGGAAAAGGCCCATTCCCTTATCAGTTATAACGGTAGAATATATGTTATTTCCAAAAAAAACCGATTCTTTTATCTGACCATGTTCCGGAGCTGCAAAAACAGCCACCGGCCTATAATCCAATGTATCGAGCAGGACTAGCCGAGAGTCTCCCACCGGTAAGTACTCTGCCACTGCAATTGTGTCACCTGTAACAGAAACCGCAGGATTTGAGTAACTGCTTTTGAGTGTGTTTACTGTGACCTTCTTATTCTTTATATCGTAATGCTTCAATACAGAGTAGCTCTCTTGCTCCCATCTCGCAGAGTAAACCTGTTCTGTCCAGTATATTTTCCCTTTTCTCATTGTAAGAAAGCTGCTCAGATTCCCCATATATGTAATCCTCTTCTCATTACCTGACGAATCGAGCAGTACCAATCTGGTCGGGTCGTTCATGTCCCATTTGATTGCAAAAACCGAGTCCGGGGAGTGTGCCACCAGGGACTTGTATGAGGCATAATCCCTGCCACTGTTGCTGACTGCCGTAAAAGTGGTGAATGGAGCCTTAAGAGAATCTTCTATTTCCCATCTTCTTCCCAATACGTTTTTAATATCATCAAAGTGGTCTATAATTGTTTTACCGGTGGCACTTCTGTATGCCTTTCTGGCACCTGAAGGGTTGTAGAAATGCTTTATGAGATACTCTGTAAGGTCACCCATATAGTTATGATTGCCGGAAGAGAGGGTTATGAATGAGTTTAAAAGGTAGCCAAGGCTGTAAATATCCGGAGTATACTTTTTGCCTGAGCCAAGTTTCCACTCTTTCCAGCTTCGGTACTCCCCTGCCAGGAACGCAGCCTTGAAAAAGATAAGGTGCTCAGGATCGCGTCCCCTGCCTGTTCTGGAGAATTGTGTTTCTGAAACAACTGCATCTCCCTCCAGTGCCCACTTATCTATGTAAAGCCCTACCCCGATACCCTGAGCCTGTTGTCCAATGAGCCACGACAATGGCTTGAATATTCCGTGTTCGAACTTACTTATCTGTGCAGTATGTCTTATTTCATGAAGGACAAGTTGTTTTTCCCAATTCTGTGAATATCCGCCAGATGCAAGAGGTTTGGTCATGAATTCCATTCGCTTGGGTGCCCATGTGACCATTCCGTTGCTCATCACGTTAAAAGGATGCAAGACAACTTGTATAGGGTTGGCTTTTATCTTAAGTGGTTTCTGAACCCAGACATTTGCACTCTCCATCAATACTGCATACCTCCGGGCAAGTGAATCTATCCCTGTCGGATAGATTATCTGAAAGTTTTCTGTAGTAATTGATTGCCATTTCACTCTTGCGGGTTCGTTTCCCATAGAATAAAACTGAGCACAAAGCTGGCCGGTGGAAAAACCAAACAAAAACTGAACAAACAATAAAAATCTGATTTTTGTTATTGTTCTTATTTTTAAAATTTTGGGGAAGTTCACAAAAAATATTTCTTATTACGAAGATAATAAATAACTCCGGTTATTGATTGACATAATTTTATGCTTTATATTTGTATAAATCTAATCAGCCTAAACTTCTTATGGATGTAGTCTTTCAGGTGTTAAAACTCCTTGGTTCTCTCGGTCTTTTTCTTTATGGTATGACCCTTATGAGTGAGGGTCTTCAGAAGGTTGCAGGTGATAAAATGCGCAGCATTTTGGCCGCAATGACCTCAAACTCTTTAAAAAGAGTGTTAACCGGTCTATTTATAACTTCTATAATTCAATCTTCAAGTGCCACAACAGTTATGGTTGTAAGCTTTGTAAATGCAGGGCTTTTGACACTTACACAGTCTGTCGGAGTTATTATGGGTGCCAATATCGGAACAACCGTCACTGCATGGATAGTCACTCTGCTGGGCTTCAAGATGGATATCTCTGCCTTATCTATTCCTCTGGTTGGATTCGGATTTGTGCTTATGATGTTCAAGTCTAAAAAGAGGAAATCGATGGGAGAATTCGTTATCGGATTCGCATTGTTGTTCTTAGGTCTGGTTTATCTTAAGGATTCAGTTCCTGATCTTCAGTCTACTCCTCAGATTCTGGAGTTTCTTAAAGAGTGGACAAGTTATGGTTTTGGTTCAGTATTGCTTTTTGTCGCCATAGGAACCCTACTTACCATAGTATTACAGTCATCAAGTGCCACCATGGCCCTTACCCTTGTTATGTGCAGCTACGGATGGCTTCCTTTTGAGATAGCTGCGGCAATGGTTTTAGGAGAAAACATAGGAACCACTATAACTGCAAACCTAGCTGCTGCAGTTGCCAATGTATCTGCCAGAAGAGCGGCACTTGCACACACCGTATTTAATGTATTTGGTGTAATCTGGGTTCTGGCATTTTTTAAACCTATACTCTTTATAGTTTCTAAAATCGTTCTCTATCTGTTCGGTTCCGATCCGTTCCTCTCTTCTGCTGCCATATTGTTTGGAATATCAACCCTGCACACGTTGTTCAACACAACCAACACACTTATACTTGTCTGGTTTACACCTCAGATTGTAAAAATTGTAACATATGTTATAAAGGCTCCTAAAACAGAGGAGATGTTCAGGCTGCAATTTATTCAGGGTGGCCTCTTAAGCACATCTGAACTTTCCCTTACACAGGCAAAACATGAGATTGTAAACTTTGCCAGACTCAGCAAGAAGGAGTTCGAGTATGCACGTCAGGCCGTGCAGGAGTGTGAGAAGGAGTCATTCGAAAACATGTACCATAAACTCGAACATTATGAGCAGATTACAGACAAGATTGAATTGGAGATTGCAAATTATCTTAACAAAATAGCAGAGGGAGAGCTTAGTGAGGAGGGCGGCAGAAGACTGCAAGCCATGTATAAAATTATCAGTGAAATAGAAAGTATTGGGGATTCCGGCTTTAGTATTGCCAGAATATTGGAAAGGAAGAAGTCGCAAAATAAAAAGTTCGATGCTGTGATGTTACAAAAGCTTGACCAGATGTTTGTTCTGCTGGAGAGAGCTTTTGATAACATGATCGATAACCTGGATCAGGGATACACTAAGGTTTCTAATATTACAGAAGCAGAGAATTCAGAGACAGATATAAATCTTTTACGGAACAAGCTTAAGGACGAGCACCTGGAGAATCTTGAAAACAACATATACGGGTATCAGACAGGGGTATTCTATATGGACATTGTTGCCGAGTGCGAAAGGGTCGGAGATTTCATAATAAATGTTTCCGAAGCTATAGTTGAGATTCAATAAACCAATTATATGAAAAAATATCTCTTATTGCCGTTGCTTTTATTAAGCACGGCATTTGCCTTTGCTCAGAGTGATTCTGCAACGCTTGTTAATGCCAGATGGAGTGAGAAGGAGATAGCAAAAGGGGTAATATACAAGTCGGTTCATTTTAACAATCAGGAGCTGTTTAAATCTAATCAATTCATTTCAATTATCGAATTGCAAGGCAATTCAGGAGCAAGACTGGAGATTTTCCCATCTCCTGTTTTAAAGGAGACAAGTAAAATGGCAGAGGAAAAGGGCGCAGATGCTGCTATCAATGGTTCTTTCTTTAAGTTCAACTACACCTACAATACAGAAGATTACAACTCCGTGGACTATATCCGTAAGGATAACAAGAGGCTGGCTCCAAATACCATAACAGAGACAAATCAGAGGTCGATGCATCAGCTGGGAGCACTGGTAATAAATAACGAAGAACTTTATATTCTCAAGTCCGATGAGCTTAAAAGCTGGGAAAATTACATTTTTGCTCAGGAGATCCTTACTACAGGACCTATTCTCAGAGTAGCAGGCAAAGATGAAAAGCTTCAGAATGCATCTTTTTATACTACCCGCCATCCAAGGACAGCGGTTGCAAAAAAGAGCGACGGAACAATAATGCTTGTTACAATAGACGGGAGATCCAAAGAGTCTGCCGGAGTCAGTCTTTCTGAGCTGCAAAGTATTCTGAGGTGGCTTGGAGCAGAGTATATAATCAATCTTGACGGAGGAGGTTCCACAACAATGTATATAAAGGGATTCTCAGACAATGGTGTAGTCAATCACCCGACAGACAACAAGGTTTTTGACAATAAAGGTGAGAGAAAAGTGGCGAATGCTATTCTTTTATACCTGCACAAATGAAAAAAATTCTTTTATCAATAGCGGCAATTTCTCTTCTTTCATGTGGAGGGAGAAATTCACTTATGATTTCATTCTCTGAACAGGACCGTCTGAGTGGCCAGACAGATGTCGTTGAACTTGCCTGCGAACCCATAGACACTGTAGATATTGCAATAATCGGACTGGGTCCCGATGGCATAGATGCTATAAAGCGGCTCTTGTCTGTCAAAGGCACCAGAATAAAGGCACTTTCCGACAATCTGCCTGAAAATTTTTCAATGGCCAGGGCTACATTTAAGGAGATGAATAAAACTCTTCCTGCGGAGTATTGTGGCGACGACGAGTGGCGTAAAGTTTGTGAAAGTGAAGATATTGACCTTATATATATTTGCGCACCAAAGGAACTTCGTTCCGCAATGGCCGTATATGCTATGGAAAACGGCAAGCATGTTGCCACAGAACCTCCGGCAGCTATCACTATTGACCAATGCTGGGAGTTGGTAAATACAGCAGAAAAAACAAGAAGGCACCTTATAATGCTTGAGAAAAGCTGTTATGACATATATGAGATGACCACCCTCAATATGGCGCAACAAGGATTTTTCGGTGAAATTGAGTCAATCGAGCGTGGCAGCTCTAACACAACTCTGGCAATAGGTCCGGCCGCACAGGTTCTGAATATTCACAGAGGCGACAAGATGAATTATCTTTTATCTGTATCAGGAGCAAAGAACATAGTAATTAAAACAGAAAAGGGAAAAACCATTCTGGTAAGGTACGACACACTCTACAGTCAAACAGGAAAAGCGCCATATAATATAAGCGGCACAACTGCTTTGATAAGAAAAACCTACACGCCCGATGCTACTTTGGATTCTCTTCTGCTTGCCTACATACATCCTATTTTGAAAGAATTCGGGAAGAGGGACCTTGTTATGGATTACCGCATTATTTATTGTCTTAAAAACGGGCTTCCTCTGGACATGGATGTGTATGATGCAGCAGAGTGGTCCGCTATTGAATCCCTTGGCAAGATATCTGCAGAGAATAACGGACAGCCTGTGAGTATTCCCGACTTTACCCGTTCATCATGGGATAAGGTAAAAGGTTACAAGCAATATAAACATGACAAATAAAAGGCTTCTTTTTGTCTATACACGTCTCTCTACATTTGTAAAGGGCGATATTGACATTCTTGAAAAAAAATACTGCGTAACTCCGTTTTGTGCCCAAAACACATCAAAGAGCAGACAGCTTCTTGGGTTGATAAGGCTTTTTTTCTATCTTCTCGTTAATACATACAAGTTCGATATCATTTACATCTGGTTTGCAGACTATCACTCTTTTCTTCCTGTTTTCTTTGCAAAAATTTTCCGCAAAAAGTGCTTTGTTGTGATTGGAGGATACGATGTCTGCCGTATCAGACAAATCAATTATGGAAGCTTTGTAAATCCTGTCCGCGGCTTTATGGCAAAATACTCTATGAACAACGCTACTCTTTGTCTTTGCGTTTCCAGGCATGTTGAGAGGATTGTAAGACATATTGCTGCGAAATCAATCACTATTGTGCTTCATAACGGAGTAGTATTAAGTTCTGCTTCTCATCCAAAAGAGAAAAGAGTTCTTTCCGTTGCACTCTCTTCTACAAAACAGAGTTTTTATGTAAAGGGAATTGACAGATTCATAGATTTAGCCCGTTTTGCGCAAGATCTTCAGTTCACAATAATTGGCCCCGACAAAACTCTGCTAGCAAGTCTGATTGGTGAGATCCCTTCCAACCTTGAGATAATTTCAAGGATCCCGCAAAAGGAACTGTCTGAATATTACTCAAGATCTGCAGTATATTGTCAACTATCGAGAAGCGAAAGCTTTGCGGTTGCTCTTGCCGAGGCTATGTTCCACAATTGTGTTCCGGTAATAGCAAATACCGGTGGAATGGCTGAGGTGACCGGAAACAATGGTTTTATTGTAAACGGCGACAACCCCGGGGAGACTGCTGCTGCAATAAGAGAGGCGATGAACCTGCCCCCTTCGGAGAAATACAGGAAACGAATTATTGAAAACTTTACTATTGAGATACGAGAGAAAAGGCTTTCAGCAATACTAGAAGGCTCTTCCGGTAAATCCTGAACAAGACCTTGTTTCTTCTTGTTGCGAGCTGTAGTACTAGCTGATACTGAATTTTAGGTTCCAGTCTCTTACCCGTTTTTATTGCATTATCCACCTCCGGAAACAGTCCGAACATCTGCTCCTGTGTCATTTCCGGCTTAGGGTGCATTAGTATTTTTCTTTTAGTGTTGGCTTTATACCTTAGAAAAATATCGGTATAGTCCAATCCCTTACTTTTAAAGAACGTTTCCAGATGCACAAGTGCGTTGGCTACAAATGGAAGATGGTTAAAGCTGAATGTACCGGAAGCTGTATTGTATTGTACAAAATGAACCAGAGCCTTGTTTACGAATGCAATTCTTTGGGCATGCCATACAAGAATAGGTGTTACAGAAAGATCGTCCCTCATATTGTCGTGAAAACGGATGTCGTTTTTAATATACACCTCTCTTTTAACCAGCTTATTCCATGGTGTACAGCCTTTTACAGATGTCAGCATCTCCTCAATATACCTCTCTTTGTCTGCAGATCCGGTTATCAGCTCATGGTCGAAGGTGTCCTTTGCATAAACAGAAACTCCTCGTGGCATCTCTCTTATAAAATCAGAAATGACCAGGTCGGCATTATGCTTAACAGCTGCATTATATAGCAATTCAATCATATCAGGTTCAAAAAAGTCATCTGAGTCGAGGTATAACATGTATTCCCCTGTAGCAGCATCCATTCCTGTATTTCTTGAAAAGGCAATACCCATGTTCCTTTGGTGGACTATGTATCGGGTTCTGTCTGCCAGAATTGAATTATCAGCAATTTTTCTTGCTCGTTCAAATGCCCCGTTACCCCCGCAATCATCAATAAGAATAAACTCAAACGATTGAAAAGTCTGTTTTATGAGAGAATTAATGCATCTCTCCACATAATCGAGCTCTCTGTATACTGAGATTATAACTGTGACCGGATAGTCAGCCTTAAATGTGTGATTGATATCCATTGTCTGATTATTATAAAAAAAGCTGCCCAAAAATTGAAGCAGCTTTGTTGACCTACCAGGATTCGAACCTAGACTGACAGAACCAAAATCTGAAGTGCTACCATTACACCATAGGTCAGTATACCCAATCTTTTTTATTTTGTTGACTTACCAGGATTCGAACCTAGACGGTCAGAGCCAGAATCTGAAGTGCTACCATTACACCATAAGTCAATAATACCCGTTTGGGGATGCAAAGATATTCCTTTTTATATAAAGTCCAAAATTTTATAAAAACTTAAAGTTTAACACAGCTTCTCCAAAGTAGTGATAGAGTACTGCCCAGAAAGCAAATCTGACAGCTTTGCCCAACAGCATATATATTGCGCACTTTGTAAAGTTTACTTTGTAGAACCCCAAACCAACTGCCAATACATCCCCAACAAACGGAACCCAACTAAAAAAAGCAATCAGACTGCCATATTTTTCAATTCTGGTTTTTTGTTTTACAAGACTCTCCTCCTTAACTCTGAACCACTTTTCAATCCACTCCCACTTGCCAAGGTAGCCGACACCGTATGATGTAAGACCTCCAAGCCAGTTTCCTGTTGTTGCCACTATAAAGGATACTAAAGGGTTGCCCCCGGCCAGAAGAACCCCGACAAACAGTACGTCAGAACTGAACGGGACAACTGTAGAAGCCATGAATTACCCCAGAAAAAGCCCTATATAACCAAGACTGTCAAGAAACTCCATATTATTATCTTTTCCCTTTAAAAAAACTGGTTACAATCTCACCACATCTATCTGCGCTTATACCTGATATAATCTCGCATTTAGGGTGAAGAAGACTTGGTTCATAAAGCGTAAATCCTCTTTTTGGATCGCTTGCCCCGTACACCAATACTTTTAGTTGCGCCCAGTTTAATGCTGCGGCACACATTGAGCAAGGCTCGAGAGTTACATATAATGTGCAATTATTCAGATATTTACCCCCAAATGTGTTAGTTGCAACTGTTATTGCCTGCATCTCTGCATGGGCGGTTGGGTCGTTAAGTGTTTCTGTAAGATTATGGGCCCTTGCAATTATTTTTCCATCACATACCACTACGGCACCAACCGGAACCTCATCCTTGGCAAGTGCTTTATGAGCCTCCTTTATGGCCTCTTCCATGA
This sequence comes from uncultured Muribaculaceae bacterium, assembly GCA_964599025.1. Taxonomy (GTDB): domain Bacteria; phylum Bacteroidota; class Bacteroidia; order Bacteroidales; family UBA932; genus Bact-08. The sequence goes on from CAZREC010000019.1 coordinate 9,578, forward strand.
ATTTTTCGTGAGTGCTCATAACTTATTTATCAAAAAATCAGAATAGCAACATATAAACAGCAGCTCCGGCAAAGTAACCAAGAAGAGCCAGAGGGGTGAATCTCTTTAGATAATATCCGAATGAAATCTTTTCGAGTCCCATTACAGTTACCCCCGATGCTGAGCCAATAATCAGAATGCTACCCCCCGTAACCGCACAATATGCAAGGAATGTCCAGAATGTACCATCGGTCATGAATGGTCCTGCGGCAGCTATAGGATACATTCCTATTGTCCCTGCCACCAGGGCAACGTTGTCAAGGAAGGATGAGCACAGTCCCAGAATTATGCTTATAAATTCAGGATTTGGTACAACCTTGTTTAATACTTCCGACATAGTGGTAAGCTGTCCCGCAGATTTAAGCGAAGCAACAGACATAAGAATTCCAAGGAAGAAAAGAACTGTCGGAACGTCAATTCTGGTAAATACCCTGCTAACTCTTAACTCCTGAAGTCCTTTGGCTTTTCTGTTATAATAGAGTCTGTCTGTCAGTATCCACAATACCGTAAGACCCAGCAATACTCCCATAAAAGGGGGTATATTCAGAAAGAGCTGGAAAAAAGGGACCATAGCCAGTGAGAGTATTCCAACAATCAATATTGTTCTTTTGAACCGGGGGTCTATGTGGGACAGTACATAATCATCTGCATTCTCTTCAAAATATATGGATATATCATCTTTCTTAAACATATATGATACAAATATTAATGGTATTACCAGCATTGTCAAGGCAGACAAAATCAGGTGATAAGTCTGGCTCCAGACGGTTATGTTACCACCTGTCCAAAGCAACAATGTTGTGACATCACCTATTGGTGACCATGAACCTCCGGCATTTGCTGCAATTATTATCATTGAGGCAAATATCAACCTGTCCTGTTTGTAGAATATCAATCTCCTTACAAGGGCAATTACTACGATTACCGTTGCCAGATTACCAAGTACTGCAGACAAGGCAAATGTGAGGAACGAAAATATCCATAACAGTTTTCTCTTCTGTCTGGTTTTTATAACGTTTACTATTATATCAAAGCCCCCGTGAGAATCTACAATCTCAATAATGGCCATTGATGCAAGTACAAAGAACAATGTAGTTGAAACATCTCCAAGGGATTCTACCAGAGAGTACTCAACAAAAAGATTAAACTGCTCCCTGACTGACATTTGCAGAAACGATGGGTACACACCCTCCAGTGCATTTAACACAGAATTCGGGTGTCCTGCAAAGATCGATTCACCACCTACAATGTAGATACCCCATAGCAGTATGCTCATGGCTATTGCTATGGCGGCTTTATTGATCCTTATTTTGTCCTCAAAGGCAATTGCTATAACACCAATTAAAAATATAACCGGCATCAATGAAAATAACATACAGACAGTTTTTAAAGAGTTCTCAAAGGTAATAATATTTCTTATTCACGAAAATCTAATGCTTGCGACAATTTGTCAGTATGACCCTTTGGCACCCGTTTTGTGTTTAGAGCCCGTAGAAACATAAATTTATAATCATAAATAACTAAAAATTCTAAATCATGAACATCAAACCATTAGCAGACAGAGTTTTGGTAGAGCCAAAAGAGGCCGAAACAAAAACAGCAAGCGGATTGTTTATCCCGGACACAGCTAAGGAGAAACCTCAGGCAGGAAAAGTTGTAGCTGTTGGAACAGGAAAAAAGGACGAACCTATGGAAGTTAAGGTAGGCGACAATGTATTGTATGGGAAATATGCCGGAACAGAGATTAATGTAGAGGGAAAGGATTACCTGATGATGCGTCAGTCAGATATTCTTGCAGTTCTCTAAAATTGTACGGCTTTTACAAGAAAATATTAGAAAAATCAAAAAAAACAGAAAATTATGGCTAAAGAGATAAAATTCAATTTGGAAGCCCGCAACCTTATGAAAGAGGGAGTGGATGCTTTGGCGAACGCAGTTAAGGTAACCTTAGGTCCAAAAGGACGCAATGTTGTTATTGACAAGAAATATGGTTCTCCTCAGATTACAAAAGACGGAGTGACCGTTGCAAAGGAGATCGAGCTAGAAGATCGTTTTGCAAACATGGGCGCACAAATGGTTAAAGAGGTGGCTTCAAAAACTGCCGACCAGGCTGGTGATGGTACTACTACCGCCACTGTTCTTGCACAATCTATCATTACTGTTGGGTTGAAGAATGTAACAGCAGGAGCTAACCCTATGGATCTAAAACGTGGAATAGACAAAGCTGTAATTGCCGTTGTCGCTTCCCTTAAGAAACAAAGCCAGTCCATTGGTGACGATATCACTAAAATTGAACAAGTTGCCACTATCTCGGCCAACAACGATATTACAATCGGAAAACTTATAGCAGAGGCTATGGGCAAGGTGAAGAAAGAGGGTGTCATTACAGTTGAAGAGGCCAAAGGTACAGAGACAGAAGTTAAGGTTGTGGAAGGCATGCAGTTTGACCGTGGTTATATCTCTCCTTACTTTATGACCAATCCTGAGAAGATGGAGGCCGTACTAGAGAGCCCGCTTATTCTTATAACAGACAAGAAGGTTTCTTCTATGAAGGATCTTATGCCGGTTCTTGAACCAGTGGCTCAAAGCGGCAGGTCGTTGCTTATAATTGCAGAAGACGTAGATGGCGAAGCACTTGCAACTCTTGTTGTAAACCGTCTGCGTGGCACTCTAAAGATTGCCGCTGTAAAGGCTCCTGGTTTTGGTGACCGCAGAAAAGAGATGCTTGAAGACCTGGCAATTCTTACCGGAGGAACTGTTATCTCTGAAGAGAAGGGGCTTCGTCTGGATGCCGCTACAATTGAAATGCTGGGTAGTGCAGAAAAAGTTAGTATCGACAAGGAGAACACAACTGTTGTCAACGGAGCCGGAATAAAGGATTCTATCGACAAGAGAGTTGCCCAGATCCGCAAACAGATGGAGACAACAACCAGTGATTACGACCGCGAAAAGTTGCAGGAGCGTCTTGCAAAACTTGCCGGCGGTGTTGCAGTTCTTTATATTGGAGCTGCTTCTGAAATGGAGATGAAGGAGAAGAAGGACCGCGTTGACGATGCACTTAGTGCAACCCGTGCAGCTGTAGAAGAGGGTATCGTACCGGGTGGTGGAGTTGCCTACATCCGTGCCATTGAGACATTGAAAAACCTTAAAGGTGAAAATGAAGACGAGAACACAGGTATAGCAATTGTTGCCCGTGCAATTGAAGAGCCACTCCGTATTATCGTAGAGAACTCCGGAGTTGAGGGGAGTATTGTTATTCAAAAGGTTAAAGAGGGAAAAGACGACTTTGGTTACAACGCCCGCACCGACAAATACGAACACCTTCATAAAGCCGGTGTTATAGACCCTACAAAGGTTGCCCGTATAGCACTTGAAAATGCTGCTTCGGTTGCAGGAATGTTCCTTACAACAGAGTGCGTGCTTGCAGAGAAGAAAGAGGATAATCCTGCTCCTATGGGCGGTGGTCCGGGAATGGGCGGAATGGGTGGAATGATGTAAACATTCAATCAACAATATATATATTTTGCGAAATGCTGTCCTGTTTGTTCAGGGCAGCATTTTTTGTACATGTCCGTCATGCCCCACGCTCCCAGCCCTATGCTTTCATGGCCAAGAGCTGATATTCAACGGATTACGCACACTTCGCAAACAATATAATTTGCTTATAATCAGGTACTAGCCATGAAAGCATAGGGCTGGGATCGTGGGGCAACTGATCGTAGGCATAATTTTTGATGTGATTATTTTTCAACCCCCTGTCTTATAATAACATGCTAAAAACTACTGCAAAGATTCTTTGTCTCCTTCTTTTGTTTTCTTCCTGCAATAGCGGACAAAGAACTATTAATCTGAAACTTAGTGCATGGGATAAGAATCTGGATAAAACCCCCGATGTAATTCTTGACAGCCTAAGTTCATATGATACAACGGGTATTTCAGAAAAAAATAAAGCATACTATTCTCTGTTGGTCACAATTGCCAAGAATAAGTCCGGGATTATTGAGAGAAGGGATTCTGTAATAACAGAGGCTGCTTCATTTTTTGAAAAGGAAAATGATTACGATAAATTGTGCCGAGCCCTGCTTTACAAAGGAATCATCCTGTACAATTTAACCCGTCCCCCTTTTAATATATATGCTTCACTTAAAGGGGCCGAAGTGGTATATAATAAACACAAACTTGACAATCCGCAGGTTGAGGCAGAGATATACAGATATCTGGGAAAGACTCTCCGGAACAATCGAAATTTCACAGATGCAGAGCCTCTTCTAAAAAAAAGCATCCGAATCAATGACAGTATCAAAAATCATTCTGGTGCACAATTTGGCAGACTAGATCTTTTCTGGTTATATCAGTTACACAGGAAGAAGATGGAAGCATATTCCTGCCTGCTGGCAGTCTCCCTAAACGACACAACATCTCCTATAATAAGATACAACTACAATAATGCTTTTGCCCACTATTACACACTTGACCGGAAGTTCGATTTATCCAATAAGTATTTCAGAAAAATGATAGGCATGAAGGATCTGGAAGCGCTGAAAAATCTGGACCACTCCGACATTTATTTTCTAATGGCATCAAATTTCATCCAATTACAGGAAACGGACAGTGCCATAGTTTATGGACTTCAGTCAATAAGCAGATCGGGCAAGCCTTTTTTCAAAATCCCTGAAAGTTACAACAAGCTCCTTGGCGATATATATCTGATAAAAGAGGATTATAAGAGTGCATCTCATTACTATCGCAACGCTTCAAGATTATCAGGAAACTACGCCTCACTTAGTTCATGGGTAAGGGACCCCGATGTAAATCTGGCTTACGAGTTGTCCAAAAAGGATTCAAAACTTGATAAAGCAAAGAGATTGCTAACAGTCCTTTATGGATTTATAGCTATCCTTACACTTATAACATTATCTGCTTTTGTAGTTATCCGCTTTAACAGAAGGGCATACAAGCAATGTATGAAAGATAAGGATAAACAGAGTGCTGCCATTGAGGCAGAATTGAAACGGTCCCGATTCATAAACCTTATCCACGAAACATCTGTTGGTGCACTTCCTAAGCTTGTGGATGACGTGAACAAGCATGCCAACAGAAGCAGGAAATTCTCCAGTGAACTTTCCGATGACCTTAATGACTCAATAAATAGTATACGTTCCTTCTCCAAGAACAACCTGTCGGCGATAGCACAGAACGACTCATTCCTGGCAGCAAATCCAAATGTAAAATACCTGACTTCTTTATCCGATCTGGAGATTGTGATTTTAATTCTTGTCGACCTTAAGTTCGGCACTAAAGAGATATCCGACCTTCTCAACAATACTCAGGCGAGCGTGAGGGCGATTAAGACAAGGATCAAAGAGAAGATTCTTGCAACTGAAGGGCTCCCTTTCAACCCTCAAAACACCTTTCTTATATTCTCAAAAGAGCAGAATCATCGCTCTTAGGGCGCAACTAAAGCGCAACAAAACGCAACAGGATTTTTATAGCTCGCTAATTGACTGGCATTTGATAGGCAAAAAAGCGCAACAAAACGCTGCAAGAGCGTTCGCTGTGTTTATTTATAAATATTCTGTGTAGATTTGATCGACACCAACACAGATGTCCGGAGTTCCTGCCAATAGTGTTATTATCGTATTTAAATAGTTGTGGGTTATTTGCGTAAATCACTTTTTGTCAAACACTATTATTCCATGAACTCCGGACATTCTTTTTTGCAGCAGTTACCACTACTATTTTACAACAGAGACTGGTGCTGCCTCCATAGGCATTTTGTTTAGCTTCTCCTCTTCCATCCTTCTCCATTTTAAAAATTGCTCTGGAGTAAGGATCTCTTTAAGTTTTTTCTCGTTTTTTATTGAATTCTTCTGTGAACCTTCTCTTATTTGTGGTCGTTCACCCATTTGCGGACGCTCTTCCATCTCCTTAAATTGTTGAAGATTGAGTTTATATATCTCCACATACTGTTTCTGGTCAAGAGAGAGTTGATTTTTCATATGGTCTGTCTTTCTTTTTGCAAGATCAGATGCTGATGGTCTTTGTGGTCTTTCCTTCCCGGCCTCCTTTTTCAACTCTTGCCGTCCAGGCTGCTGTCCCTGAGCAAAAACTGTCATTGACAAAATAAGGGACATCACTAACACTGTGAATGCCGGTAATATTTCTAGACCTGTTCGTTTCATCTCTGTTTGTATTTATTTGTTTTATGATATAAATCTAAGAAGAAGTGCAAGAGTGAGCAAATATAATCACTCTGCACCAGATAAAGGGGGGTTAAACAAATGAACAATCGGACATTCAGATTGTTTTATAAATCAAAAATCATGTTAAAAAAAGGAGATAATGCACCTGATTTCAACGGTAAGGATCAGGACGGAAAAGAGATAAAACTCAGCGATTTCAAAGGAAAGAAACTAGTACTGTATTTCTATCCCAAGGACAACACTCCCGGATGCACAGCAGAGGCTTGTGACCTGAGAGACAACTACCAGAGATTTGAATCACTGGGTTATAAGATCGTTGGAGTAAGCAAGGATGATACAAAGTCACATAAGGGATTCATAGAGAAGTATAATCTTCCGTTTCCTCTTATTTCAGATACAGACACCATAATCCTGCAAGCTTATGAAGCATGGGGAGAGAAAAAATTCATGGGTAAACAATATGTTGGAATTATTAGAAAGACATTTGTGATTGACGAAAACGGCATTATTCTCGACATTATAGAGAAGGTAAACACCAAGTCACATACAACACAGATTCTTTAACCGGTCAACCAACCAGCCAGGCCATTACATGACCTTCGAACACTTCGTACTGAAGTTCAAACTCCAGTTCCTCTCCATCTTTTTGAGTGAATGTTGCCTCAAGTTCACCCTCGTCCCTGGGTGAAAATCTCTTTATCTCTATCTGTCTGGCAAAGTCAACATCTGACAGAGACATTCTTTTGAATATGGCCTCCTTGGCACTCCAGTAGATGGCAAGATGAAGGTTCCTGTTCTTTTCGCTAAGGTTTTCAATTTCATATGGCGAGAGTGCCTTTTTTTCAACAGCTGAGAAATTTCTGTCCAGAGATTCGATGTCTATACCGACACTGTCGTCGGGATGTGTTAGCACGGCAGCAAAACGCTTTGTGTGCGAAATGCTAATCTCAATCAAACTGTTTTGAAGGAATGGTCTTCCGTTATCGTGGTGACCAAGGTAAACCTTACCTTCGAAAAGCTGGTTGAGAAGGGCTCTTACCGCCAATCGCTCACGACGACGATCGATGCTCCTGATAAGCTGAAGTTCTTCAAGTTCGTCATTTGGTACCGAGCATAAAGAGAGAAGTTCCTCTTCACTCTCAACAATTTCCCATACGGATATTGTTGCTCCCCCATCAAGGTCTCTGCTGAAAAAAAGTGCCATTTTATTCGTTTGTATCTGTTTCGTCCGATATTTCACCAATTATCTCTTCAAGGATATCTTCAAGAGTCACTATTCCGTCTGTCCCCCCATATTCATCGGCCACAAGGGCAAGATGCATCTTTTTCTGACGGAACTCCTCCAGAAGATCATTGATTTTCTTGCTTCCAGGGACAAAATATGCCTCCCGGATATGTTTGTGCCAGTTAAAATCTCTCTTTTTCTCTCTCAGATAACCAACAAGATCTTTGATATATAAGAATCCTTTTATGTTATCGGGACTTCCTTCGTATACCGGAAGGCGAGAAAATCCACTTTCTATAGCTTTTTTGATAACCTCCTGAGAGGTCATTTCAATATCGAGCGAGACTATCTCCACTCTGGGTTTCATTATCTGTGAAACACTGGTTGTGTTAAGGCCGGCTATTTTTTTAAGTAGCATCTTCTCTTCTACCTCTTCAAAATCAGTTATATCAACTACTTCTGTGTATTCCTCCATTGACTGTGCATCTCTCTCCTTTCTTGTTTCGCTCAAGACTCTTGTAAAAGCAGCAAGTATCCTGTTGAATGGGAGCGCAAGTAAAAGCAAAACAGAGAAAGACCTGCTGAATAGTCTGGAGAATCTGGTGTGACGCTCATTTTTTGCCAGATATCCGGAAAAAATGTTTCCACAATACCTTAAAGCAAGAGATGTAGTGACCAGTATTGAAACTGCCCAAAAGATCAAGTATTCCGTTGGTGAAAAAAATATGCTGTATAGTTCAGAAATGAGAAAAAGTACAGTAACCTGAAGTACTGTTTCAAACAAAAGTATTGTTCCAGCAATAGAATCTGGGTTGGAAAGATGTTTAAAGACTCTTTTTGATTTTTTGTCCTGCTGTGTTCCCAACTCTTCTGATTCTTTTGCTGAAAATGAAAAATAGGAGAACTCACTGCCCTTTAAAAGGGCATAAGAGAAGAGGATGAGGATAAGAGATATCCCCACGGAGACGTAATCATCTAATAAACTACTGGGAGGTTCCAATTCTCTAAGCTAAAATGTTTTCAGTCGCAAATATAATCAAAATAATCTTGCGGCATATTTTTCTTGCATAAAAACAGGATAATAAGACTCCTTTGCTGTTCTTAGCCCTTCGTTGCCTGTATCATCCTCTCTGTTTATGTAAGTGCACCCCGATGCCTCTCTCTCCGCAAATTCTCTGTTAATCATTGGATATGACCCCCTTACATCTGCAAATGCCTTTTCTATGTGCACTATAAAAGTGTCAGAATTTATCTTCTCTCCTATTGTGTAAGCAACTATTCTACCCTTAACCCTAAGTATACCACCCCTTAGATTCAGGTACTGATAATGCGCCAGACATTTGGCTACTGCACAAGCTTCCCAGCCAAGAGAGTTATTTTTATCGCAATCCAGATCTTTGCACCATTCTGTATTAAAGGCTATGATTTCCGGAATTTTCTCTTTTGTGAGTTCTTCGTAGGTCCAGTCGTTAACCTCCTTGAATTTGTTTATATGGTTTCGCTTAGGTTGAAGTTTCTTTCCTGAAAGAGTGACAAGTTTTTCTCTTTCATAGATGTAGTCAAAACTGTCCCTTACCGGGGTGAATTCAAATTTACCGGGAAGGAACTCCGAAAGCTCGTTTATTGCCTCTGGTGTCACCCCAATCATTACAAACCTGACGTTTCTCTCCTCAGCGTCCTTCATCAGACATTCTATCGCCTCTCTTTTATCTCCTCTGCCTGCCGGATAGAGATAGCGGGTATTATCTCCCTCGCCCGATATTAGAAACAGGAAGTCCTTGTATCTGGCAATCTTTGATTTATAAATACTGTCCCAGATGAAAAGATTTGTGAAGCAGTACTCTGCTCCCCTATAGTCAGAAAATTTTAACAACTCGTCTATCCAGACTTTATCGGATAATTCAATCTGCTTAAATTCAATCATAAAATATTATTATTCGGCCAGCCACCTGTTGAGAGTCTCAACTGCTCTCTTTTTAAGATCGTCGGGCATTGTGCTTATGCGAGATCTGTGACTACCTTTCGGTTCAACAAGAACAACAACATTTTCGTTTTTTGGTTCACTCACCTTTACTGAACTCCATGGATCAAACTCACCGTAGATGAATAACATCTTCTCATCTGTCGTGGCAACGAATTTTTTCAGTTTCCTGTAAAGCGATTTGTCAAACCTGAAATCTGCTCCATCAGGAATGAAAAGTTTACCCATATAACCTTTGGAGCTTTTTATCCTGAGCAATCCCCTGAAGGGTCTTGTGTCATATCCGTAATACCCTAACTCTCTGTTGGCCTGAACAAAGAATGCTGCTGTCGGGCTGTCGTTGACAAAGTAATCCGGTGAGCTTATCTTCATCCAGTACTTGAAAACCTCCTCTGCAACCGCACCCTCTCCCGGTACCTCTGCAATCGGGCTTCCCCATTGCCAGAATGAAAAAGGTAGCTCAAGTATCGAATAATCATATATCTGATCAAGAGGGAGGTTGAATTTATAGCCCCGGGCAATGCAAAGAGAATCGAATTTTGGTTGAAGCTCTCCTCTTCTTTTCAAAACATCCTTCTGAAAATTTGTTAGTATATCTCTCTCCTGTTGTGTCCCGGCAAAATTTCTCAGAAACGGCTCGTGCCTTCCATCTTCTCTTCCTTTGCAGAGCGGAGCCACATATGGAACTGAAACATCCACGTCATCGGGGAAGAACGCCCTGTAAATAAGTGCCGTCTGACCTCCTTTGCTAATACCTGTTGCTATCCACTTACCTTTGTACAGCTTTTTGAATGCAGTGGTTACATTATGCAGGTCATTTGCTGAATTTTCTGCAGTCAGATACTTCCAGTCAAGTGGTTTTGGAGTAGATTCCAGAAAATACCTGTGTTCTACAAAAATTATGTTGGCATTCAGTATCCTGGATATCTCCTCGCGATAACGAGGCGATGCGGCATAAGCGGCTCCATAACCCTCAGTTACTATGACTGTGGGACGATTCTCACCAACATTCATTACAAAGACTCTCTGTCTGAAGCTTCCCGCAGAGGGATTTTTCTGATCAAGCGGCTGCTCCATATACAGGACGTATTTATCCTTGAACTGGCTGCTTTCCAGTCTTTGGACATTGCTTACATTTTGCAGAGCTGCAATTTTTAGAAGAAGTGAATCTGTGACAGCGGCCCAAAGTGAGGACGAACCTATTGAAAACGCTGTAAACAGGAGTATTACCCGTAGTAGTTTAAATGTCTGTTTCATATACGCAAAAGTAAAGAAAAAACCTTACTTTTGCCTAAAATTAAATGGGAAATGAGCAACTTCGTTAAAGAACTCACATGGAGAGGCATGGTTCACAATATTATGCCGGGGACAGAGGAGCAGTTACAAAAAGAGCATACAGCAGCATACGTGGGAATTGACCCAACGGCCGATTCTCTTCATATAGGTCATCTGGTAAGCATAATGATGCTTAAGCATTTCCAGGCATGTGGGCACAAACCCGTTGCCTTGGTGGGAGGAGCCACCGGAATGATTGGCGACCCCTCAATGAAATCATCTGAGAGAAACCTTCTTGACGAAGAGACACTTAGACACAACCAGAACGCAATTAAAAACCAGCTCTCACGTTTTCTGGATTTTGATTCCGACGCTCCAAATGCAGCAATTCTTGTAAACAACTACGACTGGATGAAGGATTACTCCTTCCTAAACTTCATAAGAGATATTGGCAAGCACATTACTGTCAATTATATGATGAGCAAGGATTCTGTAAAGAAACGGATAACCGGCGACGAGAGAGAGGGAATGTCATTTACAGAGTTCACCTATCAGCTTGTTCAGGGGTATGATTACTTGTACCTCTATCAGAATCATAACTGTAAACTGCAGATGGGTGGAAGTGACCAGTGGGGAAACATAACCACAGGCACAGAGCTTATCCGCAGAAAGACCGGCGGTGAGGCATTTGCGCTGACCTGTCCGCTCATAACTAAAGCCGACGGGGGTAAGTTTGGCAAGACCGAGAAGGGAAACATCTGGCTGGATGCACGTTATACAACTCCTTATACATTTTACCAATTCTGGTTGAACGTAAGTGACGATGATGCCAAGAAGTATATTAAGATTTTCACTATGCTCAGCAAGGATGTGATTGATGCCACTATAGCAAGGCACGACGAGGCACCGCATCTGAGGGATCTTCAGAAACTTCTCGCAAAAGAGGTAACAGTAATGGTTCATGGTGAGGCAGAATACATGAATGCTGTTGAGGCATCTCAGATTTTATTTGGTCAGTCTACTTCTGATAATCTCAAAAATATAAACGAACAGACCTTTCTCTCTGTATTTGACGGAGTTCCTCAGTTTGAAATTTCAAAGGCCGACCTTCCGGTAAATATTATTGATTTACTTGCCGTTACAAGCGCTATCTTCCCTTCAAAAGGGGAATGCCGCAAAATGATACAGGCAGGAGGCGTGAGCATAAATAAAGACAAGTGTGAATCGGCGGATTCCACGATTAGTGACAAGGACCTTCTTAACGGTAAATACATTCTTGTGCAGAAGGGCAAGAAAAATTATTTTATAATAAAAACAGTATGACAATAGAAGGAGAAAGCACAAGACAACAGAAGGTTGGAAAACAACTTCAGAAAGATCTGGCGGAAATTATCCGCGAACGGGGGATGTCGGCTTTTGGCGGCGCCCTGGTATCTGTCACATCGGTAAGGGTTAGTCCAGATCTGGCAGTGGCAAAGGTGCACCTGAGTATCTTTCCATCGGCAAAGGCTCAGGAGGTTTTAAAACTTGTTGAGGCAGCCTCAAAATCAATAAGGGGAGAGCTGGGCAAAAGAGTTTCAAAACAATTGCGGATAGTTCCGGATATGGTCTACTACATAGATGACTCTCTCGATTATGTAGCCAGAATTGACGAGCTTCTGAAAAAGTAAAACCACCAGGGCCATTGAAACTATCTTTTTTCATAGCCAGACGCTACCTTTTTGCGAAAAAATCGCATAATGTAATCAACATTATATCTCTTATAAGTGCGAGTGGTATTGCTTTGGGCACGATGGCCCTTATAATAATACTATCTGTATACAATGGGTTCGAAGGTCTTATAAAATCACTTTACAAGACCCATGAATCGGACTTGCTTATAGTTGCCAGTGAGGGAAAAAGCTTTGTTCCTCACTCGGATAAATTCGATATTATAAGAAGTTCCGACAAGGTGGCAAGTTTTTGTGAAATAATTGAGGAGAACATTTTTATCAACTATTCAGGAAAAGAGGCTGTTGCTACTATTAAAGGTGTCGACTCCATTTACTGCTCCATTACCAAGCTCAAGGATTATATGGTAGACGGGGACTTTTCTCTGTATCACGGGGAAGTACCGCAGGCGATTGTGGGCAGAGGAGTTGCAAATAACCTGGGATTAAACATCAACTTTGTAGATGGCTTATTTCTTTACTTCCCGTCACGGAACCGTCCGGTATCATTTATAAATCCTGCCGCATCTCTAAATCAGGAGAGAGTTTTTCCAGCCGGGATTTTTTCCGTGGAACAGGGGTTCGATAACAAGTATATATATGTTCCTGTCGAGACAGCAAGGAGCCTGACTGAATATGACGATGAGGTTACATCAGTAGAGCTGTATGTAAAAAAAGGAACAGATATCAATGCACTGAGAAACTTATTTTCTAACGTTCTTGGTGACGGATTCATAGTAAAAAACAGATATGAACAGAACGAAACCCTGTATAAGATGATGGGGTCGGAGAAGCTTTCAATATACATCATACTTCTCTTTGTTATAGTAATAATATCCTGCAATCTGTTCGGATCGCTGTCCATGCTTATTATTGAGAAAAGAGAGGATGTTGAGAGTCTCAAGAGCATGGGAGCAAACGACAAGCTTATAAAACAGATATTTCTTCTTGAAGGGTGGTTAATCTCAATTCTGGGTATAATTGCAGGGACATTACTGGGTCTGGCAATCTGTTTTATACAAATGAAGTTTGGAATCGTACCAATGCCGGGCAACTTTATTATTGATTCATATCCGGTAGTGGTTAAATTTACCGATGTTATCCTAACTGTCTGTGGTGTAGCCACTATAGGCTATCTGGCAGCTAAATTGCCTTTGCTGATTCTAAAAAAGGTGGAAAATTTTTAAATTATTTGCAACATTTTCTATACTTTATGCATCTAATAGATGTAGGTTTAGGTTTTAGTACACAAAAAGGGCTGATTTCTGTAGCAGGGAGTCGCCCTTTTCATTTTCATTATTGCTATATTTGGACAACAAAAATAATAATCGAATGAAAAGGTTTATCTCTCTGTTATCTGTTTTTCTCGTATCAATGGCCCTTTGGGCCAATGCAACAAACACTAGTCAAAAGCCACGGATTGTTATTCTTGCAACAGGGGGTACAATTGCCGGTTCTGCAGGCAGCTCAACACAGGCTTCATATAAACCTGGTGTAATAAGTGTAGAACAGATTATCGCAACAGTTCCTGATATTGAAAAACTTGCCTTTCTAAAGGGTATACAGATATGCAATATTTCAAGTCAAAATATGGAACTCTCAATCTGGCTGAGACTTTACAATACAATTGACTCTCTTTTTACAAATGATCTGTGTGACGGGGTTGTAATAACACACGGTACCGACACAATGGAAGAGACCGCTTACTTTCTCAATCTTACAATAAAACATTCAAGACCGGTAGTTTTAACAGGAGCAATGAGGCCGTCAACATCTCTTAGTGCCGACGGACCATTCAATCTGTATAATGCTGTTTCTGTAGCAGCTTCTAAAAATGCATGTAACCGCGGGGTGATGGTTGTGATGAACGACTACATACTTTCTGCCGATGATATTACCAAAACCAATACTGTAAATAGTGCTGCTTTCTCTTGTCCCAACTATGGGCCATTAGGTTACATCCGTGATGGTATACCCAATTTTTACCGAAATGGTTATCTCAAACATACTGTAAACAGTGAGTTTGATATAAAAGGACTAAAAACACTTCCTCAGGTAGAGATTGTCTATTGTTATGCATTCTCATCTGCCATACCAGTAAGGGCTCTTATTGAGGCAAATGTTAAAGGTATAGTAGTAGCTGGAGTAGGTCACGGAAATTATAACAAAGAGGTGAAAAATGAACTGGAAAAAGGCTTTAAACAAGGCATTGCAATTATCCGTTCATCTCGCATTGTCGCAGGTGGCGTTGACTGTTCCGCAGAAGATTACAACCCGGAGTGGCCTGTCTCCTATCTTAAGAACCCTCAGAAAGCAAGAATTTTGTTAATGCTGGCACTTACCCTCAAGAATTCAGTTACCGGAGATATTGACCCGAAAGCTATTCAGAGAATTTTTACGGAATATTGATTTTGAGATAATCTCTATTTAATCAGATTTTCATAATCTGCCTCCAGCGGCTTCTTGTTTATAAAGTCGTACAAAGTAAGATTGCGTAGATTGTAGAAAAAGTTCCAGTAATTCTGCAGAGATTGTACATAAGCCCTTTTGTTCTGGTCTTTCTTTGCATCGGCATTGTTCAGTTCCAGTACTGAAATTTTCCCTATAAGAAACCTCTGTTTTGTCACTTCGAACATTTTCTGTGCAACAGTATCGGACTTTGCTGCAATTTTCACCTGTGCAGCCTGCAGATTGAACTGTTCAACATCAAGTGAAAGATTTTGCTGAAAATCAACTATGGCCTGTTGTGCCTGAACCTGAGCAAGCTCCAGACTCGATTTTGCCATCTTGTATTTCCCTCTTCCCAGTCCCCAGTCAAGTATCGGAAAAGAAAAACCTATTCTTATCCGCTGTTGTTGATTAGGGTCAGAATATGCAAGGTTGAAATTGCCATCCTGGTCGCGCAGCCCAAAGGATGCGATCAGGTTTGCATTAAGTCCCCTTTCTGCCTTTGCCTGGGCCACATTACTCTGTGCAGCAAGCAATTTAAGTTGCTGGTTGAGTATCTCGGGATTGTTTGCCATTGCAAGATCGAAGACTTCCTTAGTGTTTACCTGCAGAGAAGGGATCTCTGTTGGAAGTATCAGCTCAAGTCTTACATTTTCGTTATAACCTAAGAACGACCTCATTCTTATCTCTCTGTCCCTGAGGTTTATCTCAGCCTCTTTTCTTGATGTTTCTGCATTGAGCCATGACAGTTGCATCTGTAATAGCTCGTCCTCCGCAATCGTTCCCAGTTCATATCTGCCCTTGGATATTCTCCAGAGAGTATCGGCATTTGAGTAGTTCATGTCTGCAATCTGCTTGTTTATCTGCGCAAGTGAAAGCGAGAAAAAATTCATTACGGCCTGTTGATGTACAGATTCTATACTTGTAATAAATGTTTTTCTTGCAGCTTCATATTTTATAGGCTCAATCTTCTTCTGCCACTTGAGGGCGTTGTACCGGAACAATGGCTGTGTCAATCCTATGCTTATAGGCGTAGATATGTACTTATGTGTATCATTCTCAAAATCATTGAAGAGTGTGAGATCAGAGGTAAGAGATATTGAGCCTCCTGTTAAACCGATATTCTGCGACAAAACCAGCGATGCGTTGTTGTTTATTGTATTGGTTGCTTTATAGTCCCATCTCTCAAACTGTGAGTTCCATACTTTATCGTAAGCGGTACTATAGTCCGGAGTGGTTCCATTAAGGGTAAGTGATGGTCTGTACTGCGCAACAAATGTCCTGTAGTTCCAGTAACTTGCCCGGAATGTATGTTTGGCCATGAGGGCATTAGGTGATTGTTCCTCTGCCAGCTTTATAACCTCTTGAAAAGTCAGCTTTATGACCTCCTGTGCATTGACTTTCTTTGTAGAAAAAACAAACAATGCTACTATCGAAAATAAAATAAATCTGTTCATTATTAATAATCTATTCATATCTCAATGATTCTATCGGATCCCTTTCCGATGCTCTTTTTGCAGGTGAATATCCAAATATAACTCCAATGCTGACTGATACCCCGAATGCAATAAAAACAGAAAAAAACGATACAATTGTTGTAATTCCCGCCACTTGTTCAATCAGTTTCGCCATTATGACCCCAATGAAAACTCCTATAAAACCTCCACTCACACTTATCAGAACTGCCTCGGCAAGAAATTGTACCACTATGTCCATCTTCTTGGCACCAAGAGCCATTCTTGTTCCAATCTCCTTAATTCTCTCCATAACAGAGGCAAACATTATATTCATGATTCCTATGCCACCTACAATAAGTGAAATACTTGCTATTGCCCCCAGTACAATATTGAAAATGTCTTTTGTCCTCTGTTGTTGTTTAAGCAACAGCTCCGGCACCGTTATTTCAAAATCCTTGACCCCTGTATGTCGTCTGGTAAGCATACGGCTAAGAACTTCGGTGGTTGTGGAAAGCTGCTCTGTTTCATTTACCTGAACCACAATTCTGTCCAGTTGGTTGTAATTTGTTTCTGTATCGCTTGAGGCATCGGAAGAGCTTATAACAACTCTACCCATATGACCTCCTCCGAAAAATTTTATATTGCTGACTTCCGAAACCATTTTTGTATTGAGAAGTGCCCTGTTCTGATACCTTAACAACAATGTCTCGATTGGAATATATATGTTGTCGTTGTATACGTTCACTCCCTTCTCCTCAAATCCGGTCAGGGAGACATTTGTTTTCTGGAGCACTCCTATAACCTTGAGCCATATACCATTAAATTTTATATACTGGTTAAGAGGATCTATTTTACTGAAAAATTTTGCCCTAATGTTAGCACCAATGATACAGACCTGTATCCCATTTTTTTCCTGATAATCGTTAAAAAAAACACCTCCTACCAATGGAAGGTTATACAGATGGAAATAATCATTTGATACTCCTACAAGCTTGGCATTATATTTAACACCATTAAGCATTGCTGTAGATGTAAATGATATTTCCGGACTTATTCTCTTTACAGACGGCAGTGTCTCCTTAATGGCTTCTACATCAAGCATGTTTAACCCTCTCGAGAATTTTTTCTGCTGCTTTTCTCCCTCTTCACTAGATGAGGATTTGTCGGGAATTATAGGATTAATGATGATGTTGTTAACCCCTACCATCTTCATCTGCTCCATAATCTCCTGCTTGGCCCCCTTTCCTATGGCAAGCATGGCAATGACTGCTGCTACACCGAATATAATTCCAAGAGCCGTCAGAATAGACTTTAGCTTATTTGAAACTATTGATTCTACAGCAATTTCTATATCATGAAAGTATCGAAAAATAAATTTAAACATTTCAATTGCTGTTTTTTGGACGTTGCTGGAAGTTTCTTCTGGTCCTTGATGATGTATCACCGGTACTTACCTCGCCCCTTGGCTGTCTGTTCCTGTTGTTCTGGAATTGCTTCATCATTTCAGGAGTGATATTCATCATGCCCCCCCTGCCTATATTTGCTTTTGCATCAGCATCAGCTTTTGCCTTAGCTTTTTCTGCCTCCTGTCTCAAACGCAACTCTTCTGCTTTTACTGCTTTTTCCTTTTCCTTTATTACAGAAATCAACTCTTCGCCAACCAAATCAAATTTTTCGGGATTTTCCGGAATGCTGAGGAAGATTTTTTCTCCCGGTTCCATTCCTTTTTCAATAATTACATTGTTTTCATTTGATTCACCCATGACAACTATCTGCTTTTTACCGTTTTTTGTATAAACGAATGGAATACTGTCGGTCCCGGCCTGTACACATTCAAGCGGAATATAGACAACATCGGATATGGTTTTGGTAATTATCTTGTTGCCCGTTGTCATTGAGGGCCTCAATATAGGATCAGAACCATTTACCTCTATATTTACCTCAAATACTTTAGCATCGGCATTTGGTAGTTGCTCTCCTATATTGGCAACACTTCTTACAACTCCGGTGTATTTTTTCTCCGGAAATGCATCTACCATTATCTCTACCTTCTGACCTGGTTTTACTTTACTTACATCAATTTCGTTTACATAAGTTTTTGACATCATGGCCGACATATCAGGAAGTGTTGCTACAACATTGTCCCATGGATTAATGGATGAACCTACTTTCCTTTTCCCTCCCATCATATCTCTTTTATAGATAATCATCCCTGCAGCCGGAGCTTTTATAACAAAATTTGACAAGACATCCTGAAGGTCACTTACTTTTGTACGCTGATCTAAAAGCGTGGCTTTTAAGGATCTGGTATCTGATTTTGCTTGTTCAACCTTTAGGGCGTAACCTCTGATGGACTGGTCAAGAGAGCGTTTAGCTTTATCAAGAGCTAGTTCTGCCTGACGGATTGTTGTAGGAGGCTCGTATTTTGATTGTTGCAGTGTAATTTCTGCCTCTTCCACGGTATATCTCAGATTTTTTATATTATCCCTTAAATTACTGAGATTTACAGCTGTGTCAAGAATTTTCATCTCCATATTGGTTTCTGCAGATCTCAGCTTTTCAAGCTCCTCCTTTAAGCTGTTATCAAATGAAGTTCTGTCAAGAGTTGCAACATAATCGCCGGGTCTGACCTCTGTCCCTTCCGGCACCATGTCGGTTATCTTAATTTCCATTGACCTGAAGTTTCTTCCCTGAGCCAGTTCGGGCCCGTATATATCGGTCGACTGCTTTGCCTGTAACTCTCCTGTGGTGGTGACAATAATGTCAAACTGCCCTTTGGTTGATTCGGCGTAAAGATTGGTTGTGTCTTTCTTTGATACTGCCTTATTAATTACAATAAGTGAGATGATAGCTGCGGCTAATATAATGCCGGTTATTATAAGTGTTTTTTTCATTTGAATTTATATATTCTTTCTATTGCCAATACCTATTTCAACCTGGTCTGAATGTCTCCTACAATATTTTTGTATGTTTCCAGAACTCTTTGCCATTCACTATATAAGCTGTCATCATTTGAGTTCGAACCGCTCCTCCCCGATGATTCACTGCACAACTTTACTACATATTTTAAAGTATTACTGTCTGCCACCTTTACAATCAGTCTTGTACGGATAGTATTGTTTGGAAAAGCCTTTACTGCCCATGCGGTTCTGAGATATCCTGTTGTCCTGTCTGTAATCTCAAGAACATCAAAATATGTCATTACTATCTGACTCATTATCTTCCAGGCTTCATCCTCTTTTATGTTGGCATTAACCTCAATTATGTTATTGGTATTGACAAAGTCTGCCGGTATCGAAGCAGCAAAAGACTCGTCTGCAAATAAATCAATCTGGTCATTAACCGGTATTACCGGAGCGTTATCCTGATTGATATATTTTGTACGGACAGGAATATATCCCTCTTTTTCAAGCAGCACCTCTACCGTCTCTCCTTTAGCCACCTTAACATTGTATTCCCCTTTAGCAACAAACCTGCCGTTTATTTTTACCGAAACACCTTCGGGTGAGGTTCGCAGCATAACAATACGGTCTGCCAGTGAAAATGATTCGTTTATTGGCGGTTCCGGAGCTCCCTCTCTGTTCCAGTATGTTTTGTCAAGGTCTGTATATCCCTCTTTTACAATTTTCACATTCACACACTTATCCTGCTGCACAACAACCATACCGTTTCCTGTTCCTGTTACCTGATTATCTGCTAAAATTTTTGCATCAGAAGGTGTGACGACTATTTGAATTACCCTGTCTGTCAGTCTAATTTCGTCATTTACAGGTGGTAAATCGACCCCGGGTTGATTTGAGTATGTTTTTTTTACCGAAACAAAACCACTTTTTTTTAACTCAACATTAACTCTTTCACCTTCTTTAATTACAATTTTTGATGTCCCTTTTTCAAGTTCCATGTTATTTGCAAAAACTCTGGCATCCTCGGGCCATACTTTTAGAACAACCATTCTGTCCTTCATTGTCAGAAAATCTTCCTTTGGCAGTTTCTCTTCGGTTTGGGTACTGTAAACTTTTTTTAAATCTGCAAAACCTGGTTTCAGTATCATTATGGCTGTTGACGAATTCTTTGGCACAACTACAACAGCGGTTCCCGTGCCTAACTGTTTCAGTTCATTTGTAGCCTGAACAATCTCATAAATTATTGCATCTGCAGGTATAACATGAACCGTAACCTTTTTTTGAGCTAAAACCGGGCTCACAATAATTAGCAAGCATCCGATTATTGTGTTTAACCTTATCATTTTATGTTAATTATCTAAGCTTGATACCCAGAGTGACATTAACACCACTATCCCAGCCTAACTGACGAATCTGTTCATTTGTTGTGCTGTTTATATCAACAGAGTAACGGACATCCAGAGTTATAAAGCCAAGAACATCAACACCACCGCCTGCCTGAAGCGCAAAGTTGCTCTTTTTTCTGTCCGGATCTGTTACACTCTCTTTGAGAAGAAAAGAGGCAGTTGGTCCTCCCATAAGGTGAGCGCTTATGATTTTGAGGTTTAAAATTCTTACTCCAAACATAAGGGGCACCTTTAAGGTATTCACTGTTACCTCATCATTTAAATTATCATACTTTTCTTTGTGGGTGCGATAATAAAACTCAGGCTGAAAATAAAATGTCCTTCCGAACTGCAGGAAAAGTCCAATCTGATAATTAGATTTCACTTGTGCTTTAATCTCATCCTGATTTATAGTAGGAGTCAGCAGGTCGACACCAACCTTGGGACCATACCAGAAACTGGGATTTTTTTTAATCTGATTTTGTGTACTTTGCTGATTTTGAGCATAAGACACATTAGAAAAGAATAACAAGCCTACAACCAGAGCCGATAGAAATTTTTTCATAACTGTTTACTATTAAATAAGTATTATATTCGTTTTTGTGTGTACGCTAATAATCCATTTAAAGTTAGGTAAAAGAGTTGGAACAGCCAATTAGCACATTAGCAAATTAGCACATTACCACATTACCTGAACAACCCGAAAACTGACGAGCCGCTGCCGCTCATTGAGGCATAGATGGCGCCTTTGTTATAGAGGTCCTGTTTATATTCCTTTATTAGTGGATGTTTTTTAAAGACAGAGTATTCAAAGTCATTTGTAACTGTATCTTTCCACTCTTCTAAAGGCTTAAGAAGCTGATCTCTGAGAGAGACATGAGCCCTGCAGGGAGTTATTCCGCTATATGCCTCTGCTGTAGAAACAAATACAGGTGGCACAGTTGTCTTGATCTTAAGCCCTCTGAGTTGCGGAACCTTAAAGGGAGTAAGTATCTCTCCCCTTCCACTAGCCAGCATTCCCTCTCCTTCTTCTGTGTTGAGTCTCTTTGAATATACAAAGAAGGGGCAGTCGCTTCCTAACCGGGCCGCATAAGCAGCCAGGGTTTCGTGGCTAAGGTTAAGACAGAATAATTTATTGAGGGCAATAAGTGTATGTGCTGCATCTGAGGACCCTCCTCCCAGTCCGGCACCCGGAGGAATTCTCTTAAATAGGTGTATCTCAACCGGTGGAAGACCGAATTCCCCCGCTAGCATCTCATATGCCTTAACACAAAGATTATCTTCCATGTTGCCTTCCAGATTAATTCCGTAAAGGGTTAGTGTTGTTTTTTCTGACTCTACTATCTCCAGAATATCTGTTAACTCAATTGGAAAAAAGAAGGTCTCAAGATTATGAAAACCGTCCGGACGTTTTTCAATAACCTTAAGACCAATATTGATTTTTGCGTTAGGATAGAGTATCATTATCCAAACTTTAAAACATTACCCGCACTTAGAGTATCCACAGGAGATACAGTTAAGGCACCCCTCCTGATATACCAGTTCACTGGAACCACACTTTTCACATTTTTTGCCCGAATCGTCTTTGGTTCCATCCGGAATATATCTCTTAAGTGTCCGTTCCACTCCGTTTTTCCATGTATTGATTGCCTCACTGTCCAGCTGAAGGCCGTTTACCAGATTTACAATGTCAACAATCGGCATTCCGTTACGCAATACTCCTGATATCAGTTTTGCATAGTTCCAGTACTCTTTGTTGAACATATGAGATATGCCCCCTACGGTGTTTTTGTAACCATATCTGTCTATGTACTGGAAGTCGTAACGGGAATTACCGGCTTCATCCTTCTCTTTTACAATGAATCCCATTGTAACGGACTTAGGTATGTTTCTTGTGTCCTCATCGAGGAGACCAGTAAAGATTTCATACGGAACTCCCTTCATAAGACCCACAAGAGCAATCCATTGTTCTGCCCCGTTTTTAAAGCGGATAACCTCTGCCTCAAGTGATGTAGGACGTTCGCGTTTTCTTAGTACAGATTCCTTGGTCTCATTCTCTTTGGTTGAAACGAGAACTCCTGATCTGGAACCATCTCTGTATACAGTAACTCCTTTGCAACCATATTCCCAGGCTGTTTTGTAAACATCCGAAACCAACTCCTCTGTTGCACTGTTAGGCAGGTTTACAGTAACACTTATTGAATGGTCAACCCATTTTTGCATCCTTCCCTGCATCTTTAC